>JAMPGN010000100.1 GCA_023663915.1 Eubacterium sp.
GCGACGCCACGCCGAACGTTATTTTTAAAGCGGTGGACGGGAAACTCGGAATAACAGGGATTAACTGACAACAAATTCCCCATAGGTTCCCTTTGTTGTTTTCTTAATCTCATAAAGCGCTTCGTCTGCATGGCTTAAAAGTATAGACACATCCGCTCCCGCATCCGCAGTCCACGCAAAACCTGCAGATGCGCGGAGCGTTTGTGTTTTTGTATCGGATAACGGAATTTGTTTATTATCGAGAACAGAATAAAAATAGTCCAAATAACGAACAATATCTATTCTGTTGTCACAGTCAAATATCATCATACAAAACTCATCGCCGGAACGTCTTGCAGTCAGATAATGCTCTGAGGGCATGGTATGGAGAATTTCAGCGAAACATTGAAGGTATTTATCACCAATGTCATGTCCAAAGCTATCGTTGATTCCTTTAAAATGATCCAAATCCAGCATAACGGCAGCGCATATTTTTCCATCCGGCATATCCCGCAGGATGTTTTGCGCTAATTGCTGAAAATATTGGTATTTATAGAGCTTTGTGAGCGCGTCATGTGTGTTTTCGTAACGCATACGTATTTTTTCCGTCATATCCGGCGTAACATCTATGATGACGCCAAGTTTTCCGGTCTGTGATTCGGACATATGAATGCGCACATATTTTGTATCGCTGATTCGATAAACATCTTTCTCATCTTCAACAGGTTCTCTTGTAATATCATTCATATAGCTGTCAAAAGCATTTCTGTTTTTACAAAGTTCCTTTACCTTCTCTGCTGGAATTTCTAACAGTTTCCAGATGCCCGAAGTGACAAAAGCGTGATCGTTCCCCTTTTCATATTCATATGCAGCCAATGGAATACCGCTGATGTCAATGATTGCTGATATTTTATCTGAAAGATTGATAATACTTTTCACCATGGTATTGATTCCGCTGCTCAGTTCTTCAAATTCACGGTTTCCTCCGACCGTTACGGTTGTGTAAAGATTTCCTTCCGTGATAGCCGACAAACTTTCCAAAATACTGTGTATGCCGTCAATTACCTTCCATTTGACAAGACAGTACAGAAGCAGGATGACAGCCGCTTCGATGAATAACAGGTAAATCAATGTCTGCATTGTGTTTTTCATAAGCTCCTGAAACAAAATGTCTTTCGGAAGTGCGGCGCATATGAGTACATCATCATAAACCCTGCTCACAAGATACATTTTTTGACCGTCCGCGCCTGTCTTAAATGCGCCCTCTGTACATTCCAGAAGTTGATTTAACTGATAACATTCTTCCGAAAAATCCTGTTCCATACCATCATGATCGGAATGTCCTAAGACCTCTCCGGTTGCGCGGTCAACAACAAAAAGTTCTTCACCTACATTCGTGGGAAATTTTGAAAAAATATAGTCATATGTATTTCTGGACTGTGCCTGCATGCGTCTCTCCGGTACAAATCCAACCTGTATAAAACCTTTCTGCTTCTTTCTCACAACACCCACATACTGCATCATGTTTCCCTCCGCTGCGTTGGGCTGTGGTTCCTGTATCAGACAGGCGTCTTTGTCTGTACTGTCTAAGAGAATCAGAAACGGTTTGGTCTGGTCATGGATTTTCATATCGAAATTAACATACTTTTCTACGGATGAGGATATAATGATACCGTTTTCGTCAATGACATGAAGTTCGTCTACATTTAACAGCTCTGCCAGATACTGCATCATTGACACATCAGTAACAACTTCCTGTTGTTTGTCCATTACGTATGCCGCCGCTTTTGCTCTGGTCAGATAATCCTCATCTAAGTTTTCCTGTATTACCGCAAGCTCCATGCGGTTATTTTCCAATGTATGTATCACCTGTTCGATTTTTGCCTGGAAGATGTTAAACTGCCGGCTTTCAAATGTGCGCCTGCTGATCAGGAAGCTGATAAAGAGAATGAAAAAGATAGCGATTGTCATAATGATAGAAGTATATTTGATAAATGTTTTCTGCATAAACGGCACTCCCTTCGCATTTGTCCGGCAAATATTATAGTATGCTTCCAGGCAAATGCGTTGACCATTTCTTCGCAAAATATGCCCAACTTTTTGCAAAGCAGATTATTTGCGAAAAAATGGCTGTTTTTGCGAGATTTTGTCATTTTTAATCATCCCCTTACAAGGATACAATGAAAAAGACAACAAGAATCCGCACTTCCATTACGAATGAGCGCGGCGAACGGCAGATTAACACACAGGCTTCAGAGGAGGTCGTTCGTCATGTGTTAAAAGATGGCGAAATCGTGGGCATGGTTTTTCTTGGTACGCCGCAGGAGACTGTCAGCACAATTATCAATAAGGTGAGAATGCAGTTTTTTCTGATCATTTTGTGTATGGGCGTTTTTGTGTCGATCGCAGCAGACTAATCTGACAAATGAATCTGTTGCAAAAATCAGTTATGCGGCGGTGCTGATCACCTCGATCGCGTCACAGACCAATCTGCTTTCTTTAAATGCCAGCATTGAGGCAGCGCGTGCAGGATTCTGCGTTACTTTCGCAGGAAAATTCTGCAAGTCTTGAGGAAATCATGGCGTCCATTGAAAATATTTACGATGAAGTTGGTGGTATTTCAAAGAAGGCTGAATATTTAGAGAGTTTGTCACAGGAAATGCTGGCAAGCGTTGGTGTATTTCACATATAATATAATAGTGGTCCTCCGCCATTTTGCAGGCGGAGGTACATCTCTATGCGAAGGCGGATGGAGCTGCGAAACTCATTTCAGTCGTCATTCCGGATGCGGTCGGTCAGACTTTCGCGCTCCATCTTTTTGCGGATAAAAAGCGTGATCAGAAGCTGTCCGCAAAGCAGGACAAATACAAGGCCGATGCTTTCCCACAGAGGATAGTGATACCGGCTGATGCTCATAAAATGTTCTTCTTTTGCCCAGCGGAACAGCAAAATGCCTGCCAGATTGCCGAGGGTCAGGCTGACGATAAGTGTCCCGGTAGTAAAGACCAGCCCCTCGCCGGAAAGCATCTGCACAAGCTGCCTGCCGGAGAGCCCGACTGCCTGCAAAATGGCAAGCTCTTTCTTCCGGGTGACGATGCTGGTGATCATGGTGTTGATCAGATTGATAAAGCCGATTATGGCGATCAGGATCAATAACAGATAGAGCGGATATTTTGTCAGGCTTACCGAGGACTTACCGATCAGCATTTCCACGTCCATGGCATAAAGCCCGAGGTATTCATTTTCGGCAACGATCTCTGTTAACGTTTCCTTAACGCTGTCGTAGTTTTTCGCTTCTGCTTCCAGATAGATACTGACGGTGGGATCACAGGTCAACCCAAGCTCCTTCCAGGCGTCTTCTGTCATTAAAAGAAAGTTAAAATCGGCGTCCGGCTCCGACAGGGCTGTCAGGGTGTAGGTGAAAGGGATTTCCCGATCCCCGTCATGCAGGGTGACAGAGAACGTGTCGCCCAGGGAAAGCCCGTACTGTTCAAAGCTGTAGGCGTGGGTACAGATGACTTCGTGATTTGCCGTCATGCGGTCGTAGTCGATCGTGCCTTGCGACAGCCAGTCGTTTAATTCCACCACATCGTCTCTGGTAAAATAGGAGAGGGGCAGCCTGTTTTCGTAGTCGTCATACATGGCAGATTGCGTGTCTGCAGAGGAGACGACCTTGCCTGCTTCCCGTTCCACGGCGGTCACGCCGTCTATGGCGCGCAGTCTGTCAAGGAAGGCGTCGTTAAAATAATTCTGCTGTACCAGATTTTCCAGATTATTCTCCGGATATTCTTTATCATGCAGGGAATAATCCAGCATAATGCGGAAATCGCCCCGCGGGATATCTCTTCTGGCGATATCCTCCGCGCTGACACTGCTCAACACAGCGGATACGCAGATAAAGAGGACACAGCTTAAGCCCATGGTAAGGATGGTGACGATGGTGCGTTTTTTATTGCGCGTCAAGTTAGCAAAGGTTAGGGTAGAAACCTTTATTTGTCTGTGCCCCTTCCGTACTTTGGCATTGCCGCTGTTTTCCTGATAACGGATTGCTTCCGCCGGGGAGACCTTCTTTGCCATGCGGATAGGCTTTAACAGGGACAAGCATACGGTAATCAGTACCGTTACGGTTACGAGAGCGAGGTAAGGTAAAGAAAACATATGAATCTGCCCGATCAGGGACGCCGCCGATGCCTGTGCCGTGGAAGTGAGGGCGGAAGCGCTGTATGCCCAGATGACCAGCGGGAACAGGAAATAGGGCAGGAAATAGCCGAGGAAAAGCCCTGGCGGAATGGCAATAACGGCGATTAACAGACCTTGCCGGTAAAACAGCCCCGTAATCTGCCGTCTGGTTGCTCCGAGGGCTTTCAGCTTACCAATCTCCTGTACATCGGTGATAACGCCCACATAAAAAATACTGTAAATGACCAGCGCGGAAAAAACAATCACGATCAGGCTGATCGCGGCAATGACCATGATTACGTCCGTGTTCGGTTCGGTTACGGTATACAGATATTCTTTATTCAAAATAACATGTTCTTTGTCCACGCCGATATCTGCGGCGATGGCATATATTTTATCCTCTATTTCGCCGTAGGAGAGTTCATCTTCCCCATAGACGCGCAGGGTCGCGTCGTATTCCGGCACATAAAGACCGGCGTCCTCATACTCGGAAAGAAGCGCCTTAGAGACGGTGGCGGACCACATGATGCGGCTATCGTCCATGTTCTCGTTTATCTCTACATCGGCGAGGAGTCCGCTGGTGGTAAATTCTCGGGTAAGGATTTCGCCTTTCCCATTAATACGGAAGGAAACAGAGACTTTGCCGTCGATGACCGGTTCTGCGCCCATGCGCCTGAAAAAAGCAGGAGCAGCGCCGATTTCATCCGCAGTTTCGGGGGCATGACCCTCTTCGGCTTTCCATAAAACGAAGCTTCCTTCCGCAGAGTCCCGGTCGTCCTTGACAACGTTCTGATAGACCAGAGCACCATTCATCTTTTCATTGACGATATCGGCGAAGATTTCCATTGTGGCCAAGGTCTCCACGTTGATATGTTTGGATAATACGGAGACCTGTTCCGCGGTGACGCCGCTGAAGGTGGCGTGATAGTTTGATTGGGAAAAAAACTGCCGGTTCATGTCGAGAGCGGCGAGACCGACCGTGCCGATTGCCATAAGCAGCATGGTGGTGAGCATGATAGCAATACCTGTGAGCAGCGTGCGGCTTTTTTGGAAGCGGAGCCTGCTGTGGGCGAGTGTAGAAATGGTGTTAGTTTTCTTCATCGGAAGACACCTCGCTTTCCGCGGAGGAGACAATGCGTCCGTCCGCCAGCATGATGGTACGGTCCGCCATCTGCGCGATTTCTTCATTGTGGGTAATGACCACAAGGGTCTGCCCGTACTTTTTCGCGGAAGCCTTTAAAAGCGACATCACTTCATCGCCTGTTCTGGTATCCAAATTTCCCGTAGGCTCGTCCGCTAATATAATAGAAGGTTTGGCTGCGATCGCCCGCGCGATGGCGCAGCGCTGCTGTTGTCCGCCGGAGAGTGTGTTCGGGAGATTTTTGACCTTTTCAGTCAATCCAAGTGTTCCGATAATGTCTTCGATAAATGCCTCGTCTAAAGGTTTGCCATCCAAACCTAACGGAAGGACGACATTTTCCCATACATTTAAGGAAGGAATCAGATTATACGCCTGAAAAATGAAACCGATTTTCCGGCGGCGGATCTTAGAAAGTGCGTCTTCTTTGAAAGAAGCGATGTTTTCCCCGTCGATCCAGACTTTGCCGGAGGTCGGATTGTCCAGTGCGCCCAGCATATGGAGCAGCGTGGATTTGCCGCTGCCGGACTTGCCGACGATGGAGATAAATTCGCTCTGCCTGATCTGCAGATTGATGTAGTCTACGGCTTTTACCAGATTGTCGTCTGCGCCATAGTATTTGCATAAGTCTTCTGTTTTTAAGATGATGTTTGCCTGTGTCATAAGTATTCTGCCTTTCTTGTAATTGTGCAGATTGATATATCCATAAGCAGGATTGCCAATCTATATACGATACAGTATAAACAGCGAATCTTACAACAACCTTACAGCGAATTTATCGGCATACAGGCAGCGGGATCAGATGGAATCCTGTAGGGGAAGCCGCACGTCAAAGACAGAGCCCTGCCCTTCGGCGGAGCGTACCGTCACCGTGCCGTGCTGTTCTTCGATGATCCGTCTGGTGAGGTAAAGCCCGACGCCTGAGCCTTCGGACTGCCTTACGAGCGGGTGGCTGCCGCGGTAGAAACGCTGGAAGATCCGGTTATATTCTTCCGGCGGAATGCCGACGCCTGTATCCGCGACAGAAAGCTGTACATAGCTGTAAAATCTGTGGATGCTCAGACTGATCGTACTTCCGGCAGGAGAGTATTTGACAGCATTGTCCAGAATGTTGGCGATCGCTTCCACTGTCCACTGCCGGTCTACAGAAAGAATAAGTCCGTCGGCAGGCATATTGTCTGCGCTGCAGACTTCTATGGTAATGTTTTTTTGCAATGCCTTTTCATAAACGGTATTGACGGCTTCGGTAAGCAGTTCCGGCAGGGCGATAGTTTCCGGACGCAGGGTGATGAGCGAAGTTTCCAGCCGTGAGATATTGACTAATGCGGTCACTAAATTTTCCAGTTTTTTCATCTGAGTGGCGCACCTTTGCAGGAAATCCGTGCGCTCCTCCTCGGAATCAGCTTCCAGGCACATGGAAAAACAGCTTTTCAAGGCGCTGACGGGCGTTTTCAGCTGGTGGGAAATATCGGTCACAAGGGTCTTGGTATGATCCCGTTCCTCCTTTAACGCCTGCGTTTTGATCGCTAGCTTATGGCCCAGCTTGAAAAGTGTGTCAGTAAAAGCCTCGCTGAAAATAACGGGAAAAGCCGTCCGGTTTTCCGGGACGGAAGCATTTTCGGAAAGGTAGCCGTCAAGCAGGGTGTGAAGCTGCTGCTCCTGCTTCTGCTGGCGGCGGGTAAACTGCAAAAAACTAAGGGCGGTCAGAGCCAGATTGCAGAAAAGAAACAGTGCCAGCAAGGAAAGAAAACGGATGAGGGCAGAGCGGTATCGGGGATTGTCCCGCATCAGGAAATCGCCCCGATAGCCGTATTTTTGCAAAATGGAATACCCATCGTCCATGTATGAATATTGAGAATCCTGCAGGGCGGTGATCAGGGCATCTTCCGCTTCGGGATATGCGGAAAGAACGCTTCCGGTGATATTGCCGATCTGCGCAAGCTCCCGTGTATGCTGTGCCTCTAACAGAGAAACGCCCCAGACGCCACAGCAGAGGATCAGGAGCAGGGAGACCAGCGAAAAGGATACACCATATTTTTTCATCTTTTTTCACATTTCCTTTCCCAGATATAGCCGAGTCCCCGGACATTTTTTAAGATGGCGGGGGCAGACGGATTGTCTTCTATTTTTTCCCGCAGCCGCCGGATATTGACGGAAAGCGTATTTTCGTCTACAAAATTGCCGTCGATATCCCAGACCGCTGAAAGCAGCTGGTTCCGCGACAGAATCCGCATAGGATTTTGCATAAAAAAAGCGAGCAGGGAATATTCCCTGGCGGTCAGTGTCAAAAAACTGCCATCTTTTGCGGCGCGGCGTTCCTCAGGGTAAAGCATGATATTGCCGGAAACAATTGTCTTTGCATGGTCTGCAGGAAGGCGTTTTAACATGGCGTTCACCTTTGAGACCAGCACGGTCAGAGAGAAGGGCTTCGCGATATAGTCATCCGCCCCTCTGGCATAGCCTGCCACCATATCTTTTTCCGTATCAAGGGCTGTCAAAAACAGAAAGAGAATGTCGCTTTCCCTTCTGATCTGCGTGCAAAAATCCAGACCGCTGCCGTCCGGCAGGGTGACGTCGCAGATGATGAGGGAGAGCGGAAAAGCCCTGTAGAGAGCCAGGGCTTCTTTTATGGTAAAAGCACTGTGAACCGTGTAGCCTTCTTTTTTTAATTTCAGACTGACGGCGTGGTTGAGACTGTCGTCGTCTTCTAAGAATAAGATTTCCTGTGTCATGAGCTGCCTCCTGCCCGATCTTGAATAGTTATTATAGTAAAAACGATTTTATCGGTCAACTGCATTTTATTATCTGAAAAAAATTGTCGAATGCAACAAATTGTGGTAAAATTACTATATTATACACTGATGGAAAGGTGGAAAAGTGATATGAAACAGTTTCAGTTTGCATACCTTGACAGAAAATCTTTTACAGAAGAGTTGACGAAGTTAAAGCAGAGCGGTAAGGCGGACGGCGCGGCGGCGCTGTTTCAGATTTATTCCGAGATACTGGAGGAGACGGCGGTGCAGGAGGTGGGCGAGGCGATTGCAGAGTGCTTTCCGGATACGCCTTATATCGGATGCTCTACCAGCGGCAACATCATTGACTGTGAGCTTTCCGACAAGATCACGGTAGTGTATACGCAGTTTGAATTACCCACGACCAGATTCCGTATTTTCCAGTATGATATGGCAGTCCTGCCCGTGGATGAGATCACGGCGCGGATCGTGGAAGAAACCCGGGAAAATCCATGGGTAAAGGCGATTGAAATGTACTTTACAATTCCCGAAGGTTCGACGACCCGCTTTTGCGACGGCTTAAAAGATGTGCGCGGGGATATCCAGATTTTTGGCGGCGTGACCTGCAGTGACGATATCACCAGCGACGATTCCTGTGTATTTACGAAGGAATACGGCTTTTCCGAAAGCGCTATCATCATCGTTTTTTATGGCGGCGAGGACTTTTATGTGGATTCCATCAAGGTGACGGGCTGGAAGCCTCTTGGCAGGAAATTCCATGTCACGAAATCGCAGGGGTCGCTTTTGCAGGAGCTGGACGGTATGCCTGCTTACGACGTATATCATAAATACCTGAATATTAAAAACGACGAAAACTTTTTCTATAATACGTTAGAATTTCCTCTGTTTTACGAACATAACGATACAACCATCCTGCGTACGCCAGTGTCCAGCAATGCGGATGGCTCCATCAATATGACCTCCGATATGGATATCGGTTCTGTGGTGCGTATCTCCTATGGCGACCCCGGCACTATCGTAGAAAGTATCCGTCAGGACAGCCAACGGATTGCAGCGTTTGCGCCGGATGTGTTACATATTTTTTCCTGCGCTGCAAGGCGTACCTTCTGGACAAATAAAGAGCCGACCTATGAGATTCAGCCTTTCCAGGATATTTCCCCTTCCTGCGGCTTTTTCTCCCACGGGGAGTTTCTGCGCACCAAAGGCAGCCTGAACCAGCACAATGTGACGCTGGTGATCGCGGCGATGCGGGAAGGTGAAAAAAAGGAGTCTGCAAAGGCAGAGGTACAGGATCAGATGGAACTGTCAAGAGTGCCCTTGGTATCCCGTCTGGCGACTTTTATCAGCGTGACCTCTCTGGAGTTGGAGAATACGAACCAACAGCTGGAATTAGTCAACGATAAGCTGAAAATGGCGGCGATTATTGACGGCTTGACAGGATTATATAATCGGAAAGAAATCCAGAGCCAGATTGAAGAGTCCCTTTCCGGAGTGGCACAGGAACAGTTTTCTCTGGTCATGCTTGATATTGATAATTTTAAGCAGGTGAACGATACCTACGGACATCAGGAGGGCGATGCGGTCATTGTGGCGCTTGCCGATATCCTGCGCAACCGAAGGATCGGGGAGAAGCAGAACGTTTCCTCCGGCAGATGGGGCGGCGAGGAGTTTATGGTGCTTCTGCGCGGTACGGATGCCAATTCTGCGGCTTATATTGCGGATCTCATGCGGGAGAGCTTTGCAAATACCGGCTTCCGCAATATCCGTCCGCAGACAGTGAGCCTGGGCGTGACGCAGGCAAGGGCGGACGATACCGTGGATTCCCTGTGCAGCCGTGTGGACATGGCGCTTTACCGTGCAAAAAAGAACGGTAAAAACCGCGTGGAGATGGAATAGAAAAGGAAATAAAATAGAAAACAGCGAAAAACATGATTGCGTGGAGACTCTCATAGAATGGAGTAAGGATTTTCATTCTATGGGAGTTTTTCATGTTAAATTATATCTGGGCGTTTATGATCCTGATTGGCGTTGTGTATGGCGCGTTTACCGGAAAAATGGCGGAGGTGACGAGCGCGGCGTTGGACTCCGCGGGAGATGCGGTGTCTTTGTGTATCACCATGATCGGCGTGATGGCGTTGTGGGTAGGATTGATGGAAATTGCGCAGAAATCGGGTCTGATCGCAAAGATGACGAAAGGGATACAGCCTTTTATCAGTTTTCTTTTCCCACGGATTCCCAAAGGGCATCCCGCTAGGGAATATATCGCGACGAATTTGATTGCCAATGTGCTGGGGCTTGGCTGGGCGTGTACTCCTGCGGGCTTGAAAGCGATGGAAGAGCTGGCGAAGCTGGAAAAGGAGCGTGGGAATCCGGATACGCATATTGCCAGCAACGAGATGTGCACGTTTTTGATTTTGAATATCTCGTCGTTGCAGCTGATCCCTGTGAATATGATCGCCTACCGCAGCCAGTATGGCAGTGTGAATCCTGCGGGGATCATTGCGCCCGCGATTCTTGCAACGCTTGTGAGTACGGCGGTGGCGGTGGTGTATTGTAAGGGGAAGGGGAGGAAGCGGAGAGAGTGATATATTCAGTTAAAAAGCAAAATATTGTAAAAAGTTGTAAACTCCGTTATACTATTCTTATAAATACATAGGATTAGGAGAATTTGGTGATGAAAAAATTAATATACTTGGGAGAAATTCTTGTTAATATATTGATTAGACTAAAAATGTCAGATGATAAAAAAGAGGATGTTATAGATATAATATCTATGTTCAAAGATTTGGGGATGGATGAATTTGAAGCGAGAGAAGCAAAAAGGGGATTTGAAAAAATATCTGATAATATTGCGGCGTCTTGTAAAAAAGTGCTAGAAAAAATGAATCTTCGGGAGGAGCAAATAGAAAGGATTATTGAAAATGTAATTATTGCGTATAGAAGTTTAAATTTAAGTGTAGAAGATTTTTTTGAGTTAAAGTCGAATGAAGGAAAATTAAAAAAACAATTGTTAGATTCAAATATGCAAGGTGTTGACGATTTAGATGAAAGAGAATGGGAAATATATGGGCGTATGTTGGAGCATACTGCTCATATAATGATTAATTCATATATTAATCTTCCAGAATTTAATGCAACGGGTATTAAGAGATTAAATCTAAAAATGGAGGAAATAGTAAATAAAATTGATGATTTGATTGGGCAGATGGAAGCCGTTAATCAGATTGTAGTTGACAAAAACGAAAAGATTGCTAATTTTGAAAGATGTTACCGAAATCAGATAATTAGTAAAAATAGTTATATAAACTTATTTGGAGCAGGAGGATTGGAGCGAGAATATAAAAGATATTTGTTATCTATTGCATACGTGGAATTAGAATTTGTTGATGAGCTATATAGTAGAGAAGTTTTGCTTGAAAATTTATTTAAAATATCAAAAAATGTATGGATATCAGGAGAGGCGGGGTCTGGGAAAACGACTTTTTTACAATGGCTTGCAGTTAAATCGGCCGAGAATGACAGACAGATTACGGGTTTAAGAGATACTATTCCGGTGGTAATTGAACTTAGAAAATATGATAGTAGTAGTATTTCATTAAAAGAGTGTATTGAAAACGTTATGAAAGACGCGGCTATGGATATTCCTGATGGATGGATTGCACAATTAATAAATTCTGGAAGATTCATTTTATTAATTGATGGATTAGACGAGATAAGTGAACAGGATAGAGAAAAAATTATAATATGGCTTGAGGAAATGGATTCAAATAATAAGTGTAAAAAGATAATTACAGCTCGACCGCAGGTAAAGGAAAGACCAGTGTGTTTTGAATTCCTAGAAACAAAAATTTTACCAATGGGTAGAGAAAGAATTAAAAAATTTATTGAGTATTGGCATGAAGCAGTTTTAGAAGCACAATTGAAGGTAGATAAAAATAATACTGAAAAAATATCTCAAAATCTTATTGAAAAGATTATGCAGTCGGAAGCGCTTCTTAAATTAGCATCAAATCCTTTACTATGTGCGATGATATGTTCATTGCATTATAGAAATGATTTGAATTTGCCAACAAATAAACGTGAATTGTATGAAGAATGTTGCAAAATGCTTATTGAAAAGAGGGATGTGGAAAAAGGAATTAATGATTTAGGAAATATGAAATTGGATTATGAACAGAAGAAAGTGATTTTAGCGCAATTGGCATATTGGATGATGAAGAATAACTATGTTGAGATTAAAATAAAAGATGCGGTAAAGTCTGTAAAACGTTCAATAAATGGAATGAATGTGCTAGATGCTTTGGGCGCAGAACAAGTAGTTTTTAAACATTTATTAGAGAGATGCGGAATATTGCGTGAAACAGAGCGTGGGAAAATTGACTTTATACATAGGACATTTCAGGAGTATTTAACAGCATACGAAATAAGTAGACAAGAAGATTGGGGATATATTCAAGAAAAAATTGGGAATACCGTGTGGCAAGAAACGATTGCTATGTGCATTGGATATGCAAAACGAGAGACGGCGAGTGAATTAATACGTTATACTTTAGGACAAGCAGGAGTAACGACTATAAATAGAAAATATTTATGGCAATTTCATATTTAAACGGGGCAGTTGAGGTTGATAGAGAATTAAGGATAGAAATTGAAAAGGAGGTATTCAAGCTGGTTCCGCCGAAACTTTGCGAATGTCAAAATTTAGCTGAAGCTGGCAACTTGGCAGTACAATATTTAAAATGTGAGAAAGAATATAACCATGAGGAAAGACTTGCATGCCTCCGTGTATTGAGAATGATTGGCAGTAGTCATGCACTAGAGATTTCAAAATCCTATTTTCAACAAGCTATGGAAGAAGATGAACTGAGAGAGATAGGAAAACTTTATAAGCAATTTACTATAACTGAGTTGGTTGGAAATGGAATTCCCATTTTTGTTAAAGAATATGTAATAAAATATTGTGATGAATTGGTGGTTTTACATTGTGAGATGATAAGGATAATGAATTTTTTAAAGGATCAAGATATCATTGCCTTGTCACGTAAAAAAATTACTATTTTGAAAATTATAGATTATTATGATGATTTATATTTTGAATGGAAACAAATTTTTAAGAATGTGAGAAAATTAATTTTGTATGGAAAATTTTCAAATACAAATATTCTAAATGTTTTTTCTCAATTAAATAGTCTCATGATTTGTAATTTGGATATTATTTTTTCGATATATGATTTAAGAACTTATAAAAACATCTATAATATTACTGAACTTACAATTATTACTTTTTCTAATGAGTATATTACTGGTAAGAATTTGCAGTTTTTAAAAAAATGTGAGAAACTTGGAGTGGTTTTGCTCAATAATGATTCTGAATTAATATTGGAAGATTTTGCATATTTACCAAAACTGCGAGAATTAACAATAGGAGCAGAATTTGCGTTAGACTTTGATTATGAGATATTGCCGGAAAATGTGACGATATTAACTTTGATAGTTCCAAATGACCAAATAGCATATGCGTTAGAGGCTCAGGAGTTTCTATTTCCAATTGGAGTGGAAGTGGAAATAAAGGATTTAGAGGAATTAACAACGGATTTACTATATGGAGAATAGTACTAAATTATGATATGCACTAATTGAGTATAAGTGAAATCTGATAAGGAACTGGCATAATTGTATGTTATTTATGTTTTGATTTGATATTATTGATAAAAAATGAATTCAGTAGATATACTATTTTTCAGTTAACTTTTAATTACAATTTTTCAGACAAAATATGTGTCATTAATTTGATAGGGGGTTAAAGCCATGAAAGAAAGAATTAGTGAAGTTGAAAGAGTGAGGGAATCCAAGAAGCCTAACAGATGTTAGTTGTGAAAAATAATAAACCCTATGAGGTGGCGGAATTTGAAATAGTAGAATGTACGAAAAAGCGGTTGAGGAAAGGAAGAATATAAGGTATACTAGTAATTGTTTATTGATGCTGGTTGGTGCAAAAAGATTTTTAAGGAAATATTATATGATTTATAGATTGGCAAAAGGTGCAGATGTAGAGCAAATTTGTGTGTTGGTCTGTATTGCAATAAAAAATATGGAAAGCTAGAATATGTTTCAAGTGGGATGAGTTGTACCCTACATAGTAAAAATGGAAGAAAGGTGGTAGTTGGTATGTCTGTATTGCAGAGTAAAGTAATTCAATCTCTTGATGGACTGTCAGAGGATAACTTACAATTTTTATTTGATATGATTCAGCGTTTTATGAAAACTGATAAAATTGAGGAACAAAGAAATGACAACTTTAAAAGAAATGATAACAATTTTCGCAGGATTGGCAGTTTAGAAGGTCAAAATCTCATTGACGCTGATTATGATATAGATG
>JAMPGN010000101.1 GCA_023663915.1 Eubacterium sp.
CGAATCGCGCATGGATGCGCGTTGAGGGCGGTTGCGTCCGATATCATAGCTTACATCGGAATGCTTAGAAAATCCATTCGACGAAACCCGACACAAGAGAACTTTTTGTGCCATCTGCCCTCACAACGTATACAATAGAACTTTTTATACCATCTGCCTTCACAACCTATACGGTAGAGCTTTTGACACCCCTCCATATAGCAAATATAATATAGAAATAGAGCATGGAAAAAGAAAAATATGATATAGAAACAAGAAAACAGGAGAAGCACACACGATGAACAAAGAAGATATCAGGATCAAAAATGTGATCGTACATATTCTGGATTCGACGATCGGTATGCCGGTATTGTCGGATACGGAATTGGAGTATGGCTCAGAGATCGCGGAATTTCTCAAAGAACATATCGCCAAGATCAGCTCCGGCGACGATGCCAAGGAGTGCAGATTTTACAAGGATGAGTCGGAAGTCTATCAGATGCTCAATTCCTATGCCGATGAAGATTTCGTGGCGGTGAGCAAGGATATTGCGACGATGCTGTACGAGATCATGAGCAGCAACATCGACATTCCGCCGGCTGACCTTATGGTCGTGCGCTTTCGGGAGGGCGAGGAGGAATATCTGGCACTTTTGAAAATGAATTACAAATCACTCTACACGCACAGGACGATGCCGCTTGAGGACGGCGAGGGTAACAGCAATGAGATCATCCGGCATAAATCGATCCTGCCGTCGGAGAGCCAGCGCTTGACGGAGGCGGCGATCATCCGGCTGAGCGATCTTGCCGTGTGGGTGATTGAGAAGAAATACGAGGTGAACGGAGAGAAGACCAACTATTTCTCTTTTCTTTTCTTAAAATGCAGTTCGCACCTGTCGCACAAGTCCAAACTTTCCATCGTGAGCAAGGCGGTGGAGAGCATACAGAAGGAAGGATATGACGAGACGGAGCGCTTCGAGAAACAGATGCGCGCCAAGAGCATTATCCAGGAGGAGATCGCGGAGAAGGGCGGTTTCGTGGTGGAGGAGCTGGCGGAGAAGATATTCGACGAACAGCCGGAATTAAAAGTGGCTTTTCAGGATAAGATGGAAAAGTACGATATGGTTAAGGAAGAGATACAGCCGCAGAGCGAGAACACCGTGCGTAAGTATCAGAACCAGCATCTGTATACCGACACGGGGATCGAGATCAAGATACCGATGGAGCAGTACAAGAATCCGAAAAGCGTGGAATTTATCACGAATCCGGACGGGACAATCTCGGTACTGATTAAGAATATTGAGCATCTGGAAGCACGAATCTGATAAACGGCATGGATAAGTCGGCGGTTTTTCTGGCAATCTGTGAATGTAAGAAAGGAGCATAGATGCAGGATGGGGACGATTCTGGATTATCTGAAAGAATACGGGGATTATACGCTTGAGGAAAAGGCTTTTACCGAGGTGGACAGTCTGGCTCTCAGTCAGTTTTCCTATCTGAAATTCGATGATCTTGCACCGACAGTCGGTGAGGAGCGGCCGATGGTGAGCCTCCAGGAACTTTTGGAACATCAGGATTATGACCGATTGTACGCTGACGAGCGTTACCGGGAGGACAATACGGCGCTTTTTCTTGGACTCTACCATAGCCGGCGGTTTCATGATATAACGGTTGGAAATTATGTAAACCGAATCGATTTGGAGGCAGAGACACAGTTTTCGGCGGTGACGTTTTGTCTGCCGGACGGGGTGTTCTATGTGGCATATCGGGGGACGGACGAGACGATTGTAGGTTGGAAGGAAGACCTAAACCTTGCTTTTTCCGAGCCGGTTCCCGGTCAGCGCATGAGCGTGGAATACTTAAACCGGGTGGCGGAAGATATCACGGGTGATTTCTACGTCGGAGGGCACTCGAAGGGTGGCAATCTGGCAACCTATGCCTGTATGAACTGTCAACCGGAAGTCCGCCGCCGTGTGGCGGCGATCTACGACCACGACGGACCGGGATTTCGGCCGGAGGTGCGGGCGCAGGGTTTCTACGGTGAAATCGCGGACAGGATTCATAAGACGATACCGCACTCGTCCCTTGTGGGAATGATGCTTTATTCCGAGGGTGCGTACCGTGTGGTAGAGAGTAAGACGATCGGAGTGGCACAGCATAATCCCTACACATGGCTCGTTAAGGAAGACCAGTTCCGGATCGTGAACGAACTTTATGCAGGGCGCAAATTTCTGGATGAGGCATTAAACCAATGGATATTGTCGCTTACGCAGGAGCAGATGCATCTTTTCGTGGATACGCTGTATGAAGTCATTCTGGCATCCGAGACGGATAATCTGATCGATTTTACGACAAACTGGTTTCAGAGCATACAAAAGATCGGCGCGGCATTAAAGGAGATCGATCCGCAGACGCGCAAGGCAATCCTCCAGATCATGCGTTCACTTTTTGACATTTTCTCGCTCCATATGAAAGAGCGGGTCAAGAGCAGGAACGAACTGCAGAAAGAAAAGTTCGAGCAGGGCATTATGCAGTTGGAACAGATGTTTACGAAGTAGGGCGCATGTCGATAAAGTAGGTGAACAGACGCTCGCCGCCTTCGTCCATGATGCGTTCGGGATGCCACTGCACGGCGATGACGGGAAGGTTTACGTGTAGAATGCCCTCGATTATGTTGTCTCCTGCGCGGCACACGGGAACAAGGTTTCGTCCAAGACGGTCGATTGCCTGATGGTGCGCGGAGTTGACCATCGTTCCAGTGCCGTACAACTGATAAAAGAAGTCCGTGCGGTCTGTGCCGCTGTGGTAGACGTAGTGGCGTTTGTCCTGCCCTTCCCACATATGCGTGGCGGCGGTGTCGATATGCTGCATGATCGTGCCGCCAAGCTGTATGTTGATCAACTGCAGCCCTTTGCAGATGCCGAGCACGGGCTTTTTTTGTGCCGTAAATTCGGAAAAAGCCTGTATCTGCAGGATATCCAGTTCCGTGTCGATCTTGCGGGAGCCATTGTTAAACTGTCCGAAGAAGGCGGGGGTGATGTCGCCGCCGCCGGGCAGGATCAGATGGGTTGCGCACTTGGTTTCCCCAATGTTTAATGTGGTGAGAAAGGGAATGCTCAGCCTGCGCAGCGCATTTTCATAATTGACCGTGTCTTTGGCGCGTCCGACGATAGCGATCAAACAAGATGTCATAGTGGTTTCCTCGCGGCGGATAGGATTACTATATTGTATGTGGCGGATGGGAAAATGCCAGCGGACAAAACGTATGCCGAGAATATTTGTGAAATAGTCGGTATTTTTGGAAAATGACAGGTAAATTTTGTGTAAATATAGAAAATTTAGGTTGCTTTATCGGTGGCAATCCAATATAATTTAGCTATGCGTAAAATATTTTAAATAAATTAGTGCAACAATCGAGTTGCTTTCGACTGTGAGATTCAATTCATGAACTTGAAATAAGCATAGAAATTTTTTAAACATAACAAGATGGGGGCGTGGTAAAATGAGCGAAACAAAAGAAACAATCTACAATAAGCCGTGGATCTTGCAGAGGGCTGACCCTTATGTATATAGGCATACGGACGGAAACTATTATTTTACGGCTTCGGTGCCGGCATATGACGGTATTGTGCTTCGCAGGTCCAAGACGCTTGTCGGGCTTGCCGATGCGGAGGAAACCGAAGTCTGGCATAAACATGAATCCGGCATTATGAGCTGTCATATCTGGGCGCCGGAACTGCATTATATAAACGGCGCATGGTACCTTTACTATTCGGGCGGCGACAAAGATGATATCTGGGAGATCAGACCCTATGTGTTAGAGTGTAAGGACGAAGACCCGATCACCGGGACATGGGTGGAGAAAGGCAAGATGAGATGCGCGCCGGACGACATGTTTTCCTTTCGGGCATTCTCGTTGGATGCCACCGTGTTTGAGAGCAAGGGGAAATGGTATTATATCTGGGCGGAGAAGGTTGGTGTCGGCAAACAGATGTCCAACCTATACATTGGTGAAATGGAAACGCCTTACCAGTTAAAGACGGCGCAGGTCCTTCTGACGACGCCCGACTATGACTGGGAGCGCGTGGGGTTCTGGGTTGACGAAGGACCGGCTGTCTTAAAGAGGGACGGCAAGCTCTTTCTGACTTATTCTGCGTCAGAGACGGGTGTTGCGTATTGTCTGGGAATGCTGACAGCGGATGAGGATTCTGATTTGTTAGACCCCTTGTCATGGCACAAAGAGAGATATCCCGTGCTTAAGTCGGACGCGTCCATAGGAATCTACGGTCCGGGGCATAATAGTTTTACGGTGGACGAAGAGGGGAATGACATTCTGGTTTACCATGCGAGAACCGAGTCGGAAATCGTGGGTAATCCGCTCTACAATCCAAACCGCCATGCAATGCTGATGAAGTTCGGCTTTAAGGACGGCAAACCGGATTTCCATTTTTAGGGAAGATAGGCAGACGCGCGGGCGGCAGCGGATGGCAATGCGCAGAACCTATCATAAGCAATGAATGTATAGAAGGAGATAGAGACATTATGGCAAAACTGTATATCAATGAGAGAAACAAAAAAGGACACATCAATGCGGAAATTTATGGGCATTTTGCCGAGCATCTTGGCAGATGCATTTACGAGGGATTATATGTGGGAGAGGACTCTGAGATTCCCAATGTGAACGGTATGCGCAAGGACGTGGTGGATGCGCTTAAGGAGATGAAGATTCCGGTATTGCGCTGGCCGGGCGGATGCTTCGCGGACGAGTACCATTGGAAGGACGGCATCGGGCCGAAAGAAGGCAGAAAGAAAATGATCAACACGCACTGGGGCGGCGTGGTGGAAGATAACAGCTTCGGAACGCACGAGTTTTTTGAATTGTGCGAGCAGTTAGGATGTAAGACCTATCTCAACGGCAATGTAGGCAGCGGTACGGTCCAGGAGATGAGCGAGTGGGTGGAGTATATCACTTTTAACGGAGTATCGCCCATGGCTGACTTACGTAAGAAGAACGGACACGAGGAACCTTGGAAGATCGATTATTTTGGCGTTGGCAACGAGAACTGGGGATGCGGCGGAAATATGACGCCGGAGTACTATGGAAATCTGTATAGGAGATATCAGACCTATATCAGGCATTATGACCATGCCGCACCGATTCAGAAGATCTGCGGCGGAGCAAATTCGTCGGATTATTTCTGGACGGAAGGCGTGTTAAAAACCTGTTTCGCCAAGCCGCAGCCCGGTGAAGGATTCGGCAAGAAGGGGCTTATGGACGGCTTATCCCTGCATTATTATGTGCATCCGGAAGGACCGTTGGAGAAGGGCAGCGCGACCAACTTTGATGACAAAGTATGGTATAAGACGATGGCGAAGGCGGCATACATGGAAGAGCTGGTTGACCGCCACGGAGCGATCATGGATCAGTACGATCCGGACAAGACGATCGGCATGGTTGTGGACGAATGGGGCTGCTGGTTTGATGTGGAGCCGGGAACGAATCCGGGATTTTTATACCAGCAGAACACGATGCGGGATGCATTGGCTGCCGGGCTGACCTTGAATATTTTCAACAAACACTGCGACCGTGTGAAGATGGCTTGTATCGCGCAGATGGTCAACGTATTGCAGGCGGTGATTTTAACCGAAGGGCCGAAGATGATCCTCACGCCCACCTACCATGTATTCCATATGTACAAGCATCACCAGGATTCGGAGCTGGTGGACAGCTGCATCGAAGGCAACAAGACCATCGGCGTGGAAGAAAAGTACCAGGTGCCGTTTTTGAGTGAATCCGTATCGGTGGACGGCGAGGGATATATCAATGTGACTCTGAGCAACCTGTCAGTGACGGAAGATGCTCCGGTGGAGATTGCCTTCGCGCAGTTACAGCCGTCGCAGGTTGAGGCGGCCATCTTACAGGAAGAAATGCACGCGTACAATACGTTTGAGGAACCCGAAAAAGTCAAAGAGAAAGCGTTTGCCGCTTATGAGATCAAGGATGGCAGAATCTGTTTTACGTCGCCGGCGTGCAGCGTGATCAGTTTCCGCATCAAATAATAAATTTAAGAAAGAAAGGTGTGTGCACAAGGCATGGAGAGCGAAACGAAGCGTATCTGCCGTAAGTGCCTGACGAGGGACATGGATCAGAATGCGTATTTTGAGAACCTGCACACGTATATAGCCAATCTGGATGAAGAACTGAAAGTTGAGAAGCCGCTTTATGAAGAGCGGCTTTCTCTGTGCAAAGAATGTGATCTTCTGGTAGACGGCATGTGCAGGGCGTGTGGATGTTACGTTGAGTTACGTGCAATTATGCGCAAAAATAGTTGTCCTTACGATAAGTGGGTGCGTGTTAATATTTTACAATAATCTAAATTATTTAGATGAATCTAAAAAAGTCTAAAATTATATAAAATGTTTCAAAAAGGGTATTGACGTTTGGGGGGGGGTATTGTACAATGTGAACATAAGACATCGGCTGGGAAGGAAAAAATGTGCAAGTTGCTTAATTGTCCCGATGAAAATGTCGGTGAAATTGCTCATTTTTTTCATAAAAATTGTAACTTTGTATATTGAGCTAAATTAGTTTAATCATAAAGTTGTGATTTTGCTTATCCGGTGGATGTTGAAAATATTTTTCATCATATTAAAGGAGGAAAAGGAATGAAAAAGAAAGTATTGGCTACTTTGTTAAGTGTCACTATGATCGCTTCAGTACTTGCAGGCTGTGGCGGCGGCAGTGACGCTCCGGCAGCAGACAGCGGCACAGCAGCTTCAGACGACGGTGCAGCAGATGACGGCGCAGCAGACGACGGTGCAGGCGAAGCTGCAGCAGATGAAGCGGCAGCAGAGGAAGAGATTCCTACAAGTACGTTCGGTGATCCCAATGGTACACATCTTGAGATGTGGACATTCGTTGAGATTCACGGACAGCATTATGGTAACATGGTTGAGAAGTGGAATGAAGAGAATCCCGACAGAACGATCGAGATCACATGTACCACATATCCTTATTCAGACATGCATACTAAGTTACTTACATCCTTGACAGCAGGTACAGGCGCACCTGATATCTGTGACGTTGAGATCGGTCAGTTCCCGAACGTAGTTGAGGGTCTTGATACATGGCTTATGCCGTTGGATGATGCGGCAGCTCCGTACTTAGATACGATGGTTCCTGCCAGAATGGAAGTTTACTCTGGTTCTGACGGACATAACTATGGTATTCCTTATCACGTAGGTGCATTCGTTATGTACTACAACATGGCTGTTCTCGAAGAGGCAGGCATCACACAGGAAGAAGTAGACGCAGTTGTTACATGGGATGACTATGCAGCGCTCGGCGAGAAATACTTGGCAGCAATCGGCAATCCGGAAGGCAAGTACTGGACATCGGTTGATACAGGCGGCGTTGACTGGCAGTGGATCGCGATGGCTGAGTACGGCGAAGACTGGACAGGCGGTTTTGAAGGACCGGCTAATGTACAGCTTGATTCCGTTAAGAAGATGCTGACCATGGAGCAGGAGTGGGTTAACAGCGGTCTTGCAGAAGTTTCTCCTGACGGACACGTTGACCTGGAAGCTGGTTTCCAGAACATCCTCGACCACAACATCGTATCCTTCCCGAAGGCTATGTGGTATATGAGCCGTTTCACCAACTATATGCCTGAAGAGAGCGGCAACTGGTATATCGCGAAATGTCCTGTATTCGAAGCAGGCCAGCCTTGTTCCGTAGGTGTAGGCGGTACAGGTACAGTTGTTCCTCAGCAGTCTGCTAACAAAGATTTAGCAGCAGAGTTCCTTTGCTGGGCTAAGATGTCCGCAGAAGGTGAGCAGTTGATCTGGGATAACCTTGGATTTGACGTATGTAATACAGCTCTTTGGAATGATGATGCATTCGCACATGATGACAGCAACCAGTACAATGCATTCTTCCGCAATTATCCTTATGATGTTCTTTACAGCATCAAAGACGATATCGGCAAGATTTATGCAGTTAGAATCAGCCCGACCATCAACGAGCAGATGTGTAACGTAACATTGAATGACATTCTTGAGAATGGCATGGATGTTGACGAAGCTTTACAGGCGGCACAGGATGTAGTTGATCTGGAGCAGTAGGAAATTTCTTCTAAGATTAATGATCGTAGTTCCCGGCAGGAATTACGATGGAAGAATTATAATCACATAGGGCAGCTCTAAACAAGCTGCCCTTTTTTGTAAAAATGTATTGGGTAAGGAGTGTGTGCGTATGAGTAAATTTAAGAAATTCTTCTATTCGCAGAAGGCAGCACCTTACGTGTTCGTCCTTCCGTTTATTTTGAGTTTTGCATTCTTCTGGATTTATCCGTTGTGCAGTACGATCGTGATGAGTTTCCAGGAGATCAAGCCTACCGGAACAGAGTGGATAGGGTTTGACAATTTCACAAAACTGGCAAAAGATACAGTATTCCACACAGCGATCCTCAACAGTTTTGAATATATGGTTCTGACGCTGGTATTATTGATTCCGTTCCCGATGATGTTTGCGGTTCTTATGGACTCCAGACTGGTTAAGGCGAGTGGCTTCTGGAAAGCATGTCTTTACGTTCCGGCATTGACTTCCGTAGTTATCTCCGGTACACTTTTCCGTCTGATGTTCTCAGAGTATGCAACCGGTCAGATGAATGTGATCACCGCTGCATTGGGTCTTGGAACTTTTAAATGGTTGAAAATGAAAGTAACCGGTCTTGCAGCGCTCTTGATCGTTGCGTGCTGGAGATGGACCGGTGTTAACATGCTTTATTTTATATCCGGTTTGAAAGCGATCGATACGGCATTATATGAATCAGCCGATATTGATGGCGCAACGGCATGGCAGAAATTCAGATATGTTACTATTCCTTTGTTAAAACCGACAACAATCTATGTACTTACGATCAGTGTATATGCAGGTCTTGCAATGTTTATGGAAGCCTATATGTTATGGGCTGGTCCCGATTCACCGAACAACATCGGTCTGACCATCGTAGGGTATCTGTATAAACGTGGTATCACCAGAAACCAGTTAGGTTATGGTAGTGCGGTAGGTATTGTGCTGCTTATCATTGCATTAGCTATTAACGTAGTTCAATTAGTTCTGAACGGAACATTTAAGAAGGGGGAAGATTAATATGGCAAATACATCCTCTGTAGCTGTAAATGATAATGAAACTATGGGTATGAAGGCAAAGAGAACCATCTTAACCGTGATTGCGACAGTGTTCTTCGCAGTGCTTTCCTTCATCATTGTATTCCCGCTGATTGCCGGCCTGATCGCATCCTTCCGGCCCGGTACAGAATTGATTCGTAGAGGTCTGAGCGTTGACCTTGATTTCAGCACGATGACGCTGGCGAACTATAAATATCTGTTTGGTAACAATGTAGACGGTCATAAGTATTTCATGTGGTATAAGAACAGTCTGATTCTGACGGCAATTTCCGTAGTGGGAACATTGTTTATCTGTTACATAGTGGCTTATGGCTTGACAATGTACAATTATAAAATAAAGAACTTCCTGTTCTTCTTAGTAATCGCAACCATGATGGTTCCTTTTGAAATCCTGATCCTTCCGTTGTATAAGGAAATGATCAGCTTGAACTTGATCGATACGATAGCCGGCGTCGTCTTGCCGGGTATATGCGGGGCGTCCACCATATTCTTCTTTAGGCAGTATATGACGGGACTTCCCAAGGAGCTGTTGGATGCGGGACGTATTGACGGCGCGACAGAGTACGGTATCTGCTTTAAGATCATGTTACCGATCACGAAGCCTGCGTTTGCCGCAATGTCCATTCTGTCTGCAATGGGTGCATGGAACAACGTTCTGTGGCCGATGCTCGTATTTAGAAGTGCAGAGAAATTTACACTGCCCATTGGTCTGAATACCCTGTTGACACCTTATGGCAATAACTACGATGTATTGATTGCCGGGTCTATGTTTGGTATTATTCCTGTATTTATCGTATTCCTCTGCTTCCAGAGATACTTTATCGAAGGTATGACAGCAGGAGCGGTTAAGGGCTAATCAGGAGAGGTCATACACTCCAATGTTATATAGGGCTGCAGCCGATGCCGGGATTTCCGGCAAAGGCGGCAGCCTTTTTGGATTTTTGTGTTATAGATCAGTGGAATCTGCGCAGCCGAAGCAGTTTCCGGAAAGCGATCGGAAGGTAGTAGTAGAGGAAAAGGATTCGATCTTCCGTGCAGAGAAAAGGCTGGGTGATCCATATATACAGCCTGCAGAATATGCGGTTGAGACATTGGGACAGGCGACGATGGAAACGCGTTAACAGATCAAAATGATCTTTATGGGCGTGGAACATGAAAGTAAGGCATCTGCCTTGAATCATAATATCCTTCGTGGTATATCCCGCCGCGCATAGTCCATCGTAAAAAGCGTCGCACATTTGTGTATCCGGGAAGCAGATAGAAATTTCAAGAGAAAGCATAGAAGGCTCCGAGAAACAGCCAGGAACAAACAACGTCAGCCACCAATGGCGTTCGGAGATCTGGACACAGTCAATCTCTTTACGGTCGCAGAGACGCAGGGTGCAAGGGAGCATTTCGGAATCCTTTGCAGCAGTAAAAAATGCCGTCTTATATTCTGATTCGGATAAAATCTTATTGGCGTGATAAATGCCGAGTTCTGCGCCGGTGCTGATACCGTACTGACCCTTCCACAGTTCGATCAGCCATGTCCTGCCACGATAATTAAAATATATGGGGAGCGCATCGAATACCATCCGAAAACGGGAAGCCTTGTAATCATAGAGCCATGTATACCCGGCGGATTTCTGCCGTGCATCGAGGGCGGAAGAGAAAAAACCGCATCGGCAGTGATAGTTGTAACCGAAAGGAGCGGTAAGTTCTTCGATTTTGGAGCATTTCTGGTGTTTATCCATGGATTTGATCCGACGGATGATTCTTTTCCTGCGGATACAGGAGAATATCGCGCCGAAGAGAACGAGCAGCAATAAAATAAATAGAGCGTAGTACATATCTGTAACCTATAATCCTATGTGGTTTTACTCTATTTTATGCATAGAAATTATAGGGGTGCCGCGAAGACGGATAAAAGTGATGTTATGGGAAAGTTCCTATGCAGTTCTTCTTTCCAGTTTTGTGATACGCTCTTCGTGTTCGTCTATTTTCTGGATAAGCAGGCTGATTGATTCACGCTCTAATTTGCAGGCATTGATCTCATGCTGCATGATGTCCATGCGTGATTCGAGCCTGTCAAAACGTGCGTCTACTGCCTCGAATTTTTTATTGATTCTTCCTTCCATACGACCCATTTCATCTAAAATGGCATTGAGCATTGTTTTTGTTTCACGATCCATAAACTATAACCTCCTGTGCAATGAGTGTAACATAATTGGGAGATGTTGTCTATGTGTTTTTATAAAAAATAATATTTTTATAAAAAATACACAAACGATATTACGTCAATGTACTTTAGGATATAGTTTTAAAGTGAGAAGCGAAAAGTGTTGCTACCCTAATTATCTTCGGACAGGATATTTTGATAAGCGGTATTGCCTTCTTTTTCACATTTTTCATGCCACATTTCCAGTGATTTGCCGTTCAGCCTTTCAGATAAAACCGCAAAGAAAGCAATTTTGTCTGTATTGTACGCTTTGAGGGTATAGCGGTTCACGATATCCTTGTAGATGTCCGGCATACTTGTATCTTCCAATTCATCAAGACAGCAGGCAAAAAAGGCTATTTTTTCGTCGGCAAACATACGGTCAAGATATTCCTGCTGTGTCTGACTGTCCAATTCAGAGAAGACCGCATCAAAATAGGATAGATTTTCTTCATCGTAATACTTTTCAGCGGCAGAATCCATGTTGTTACGATCTACATATTCCATGCTGGCAATGTAGGGAGCTTCCAACGAGAGGATAGAAGAGTTTGCTGCCTTCGGAGCAAGGCGGTCGATCAAAGCAGTGATTGCTGAAAGCGCCGCTTCGTCTGTCATATATTGACTGGATTTTGTGCTGAAAAAGACAGGCATAGTGCTCTGGTCTGACAGGGTAATCGATGTACTTTGGTATTCGTTCTGAGATGCGACGGGCAGATTATAACCGAGTTCAATAATGTATGGAAACTGATAATAGGCTGTCTGTATGTAGTAGTGCAGGGAGACGGAACGGTCGTTCTGGGAATAGTCTTCCTGAATTTCCGTGGCGGCGGCGATTACGGTATCCATATCTTTCTGAGTGATATGACAGTTTGCGAGCATCGTCCGGCATTGCTCGGTGATATGCTTGACAAGGGATGCCATGTCGTAATCGTCCCATGAACCGAAAGTGGTGTAACCATCTTTGCGGACAAGGACTAGTTTCTTATATGGACTCGTAACGCCGGAAATCGGTTTGTCTGCTTCTGTAGCGCCATCTGTATAAATGTAGTAGATGCCGTCCTCATATTCGACGGTGTAGTCGGTGGCATTTCTGATGGTGTAGTCAGAGTCGTTCCCGATGGCATAGTCAGAAGCATTCGCTGAATGTTGAGAGTCGGATGATCCTTTCGCGCCGGGCGCAGCGTAAGCGCCGAGGACTGCCGATCCGCCGATCAGTATGCATGTCAAAAATATGGTGAAAGTCTGTACTGTTTTAGGAATTTTGTGATATTTCATGATTGCGTCTAACCGTCCTTTCAATAGTTTTTTGCTTTCGTTTAAGGTGACAGAAGCCAGAGTATCTTTGTAGGAACCACCTGCGCCAATAGCGTTTAGCAAGGTGTCGCCATATGATTTACGTGCTTTGTCGGGAAGCATTTTCATAATCCTCTCATCACAGGAGAGTTCACAGAACCGGTGAATCTCATGCTCCATCAGGCGGACGAAAGGATTAAACCAATGCAGACAGATGGTAAGCTGTACAAGCCATTTGTAGAACATATCCCGTCTTTGATAGTGAGTCAGCTCATGCAGTATCGTATAGTAGAAATCGTCTTGCGGCAGACTTGCGCTCGGAAGGACGATGCGGGCATGGGTAAACCCGATCAACAGCGGTGAAGACACGAGACTGTTGATGCGAAGATCGACATTGGCTTTGATGTGGTTATCATTCATGATCTGTCCGAAGCGTTCCAGCATGGCAATGTCGTCTACTGGTTTGCTGCCTGCATCGATATATTTTACAAAACTCTGGTAAACGGTAATTTTGCGCACAAGCAATAATAGCGCGACGAATAGCCAGAGGACACAGAGTATTTGAGGAAGGTTTGTTGATGTTTCTGTGGGGAGGCTGATTTCTGTCGTGCCGGAAGTTGGAGCGGTGGGAGTGACAGGGATTCTGGCATCTGTTGAGTCAATATTTGCGGCATCGGTATCTGCTGCACTAGTATTTGGTGTGTCTGTATCTGCATTGTTGGTATCTGCGATCTTCGTGTCTGCCATGCGGGGGTTGAGCGTGCCAGGCCAATGTAAAGGATTCTCCGTAGTTGTACTCGTGTCAGTCGGAGCAATGCTTGATTCGTTGATTTTCTGTTCAGCTTGCCGAAAAAGGTTTCCGATCAGGCTTGTTCTCGGTGAAAAAGGCAGGAGAAGACGCGCGATCACCAAAAGCCAGATATAATATTGCCAGCGTTTGCTCAGCCTGTTTTGATAGAGCGGACGGCAGAGAAACAGGAGTAAGATCAGTAAAGTTCCGGATAGCGACAAAGATAGCAGTGTTTTGAGTAATTCACTCATTATGGCAGTCCTCCGTTTTGTTAGATTCGCTCAATCTTTGAACGATGATTTATGATTCAAATCTTTCCAGTATTTTTTCAAATCTTCATAGTCTGCGGCAGATAACAGGTCTTTTTGTATCAGTGTGGAGACGAGTCCTTTTGCATTTCCCTCATAGACTTTGTGGAGAAAAGTTTCGGTCTGCGAGGTCTGGTACTCATCGGCGGAAACGATCGCCGTATATCTGTTGCGGTGCCCGATTTTATTGGTTTTCAACAGTCCTTTATCAATCAAACGGGAGAGCAGGGTGATGATCGTGTTTTTCGTCCAGTTCATTCCCTTGTCGGACAATGCCGTAACGATTTCGGCATAGAGTGCCGTCTGCCCGTTTGCCCAGATCACTTTCATCAGTTCTAATTCATAGTCGGATATTTGCTGCATGTTGCGGGTTCCCTTTTCTATAAAAATAAGTGTACATGATGTAATCTAAATAAAAGATAACACTTTGTACACTTAATGTCAATTTCTTTTTGTAAAAGTTTTGAGCAAAAGCTTTTTCTAAAATTTATGGTGAATTTAGATTATCTCTTTAGAAGTTCTTATATGTCGGTATA
>JAMPGN010000102.1 GCA_023663915.1 Eubacterium sp.
TTATCTTGGGAAGAACCTTCGGTTCTTCCACTCTTTGCAGGAATTTCCTATAACATAAAGAAGGAGCATGAGACTACTCCCATACTCCTTATCTTTACCGCTTATTTACTTTTTTAATCACTCACCGTCTATCCGAATAAGATTCTGTTCTACACATTGCAATCATTCTTTATTCCACATAATCCGATTTCACATAAGCTGTCTTACCATTATACTTAACTTTCGTCCAGCCGTCAGCCTGTTTCATGATCAATTCCAGCTTCTCACCTACATAGGCTGTTCCCAGTTTCTCGCCATTTTCACTCGCTGAAGCCCTGACGCGGACATTCTCTTTCACTGTCACCGTACCACTTGCAGCAGGCGCATTATTCGTATCCGCCTGTGTGGTAGTCTGTGTTGTCGTCTCCGGCTCGTCGTTCGTTCCGGCATCTGCCTGTGCAGTCTCCACCGGCTCTAAGAACTCACTCTTAATATATGCATCTCTGCCTTCATAGCTGACCTTACTCCAGCCGTTCCCCTTTTGCTCCAGCAGGGTGAACTCGTCGCCTACTGCCGCTTTGCCTAACCGATCGGCGGTTTCACTGTCAGACGTCCTGATATTTACCACGGTCGTCGCCCGCACCTTGGTCACTACGGTGACAGGCTTATCCGTTTCTGTCTCCTCCGCCACTTCTGTTTCGGCAATTTCCCCATTATCTTCGGACTCGTTCGCTTCTCCTTCATCCGATGAAGCGCTTCCCTCCGCACGCGCCAGGGCTTCCCCTACGTTCTTATCAATCTCATCATTCAGATCAAGAATGAAATCAAGCAGTGTCTCATCCTCCGCAACCATATCATTATAGGCGACTGCAACTTTATTGTTCAAATCGATTACATCATCTTGAAGAGTTAACTCGCTGATATAATTCAGTACATTCTTATCCTCTTCTCCATCCTCATTGAGATAATAGTTTCCGTTCTCATCTGTGCAGACATAATAGGTACGCATACCCGGAAGCGGTTTGTCATAGTCATAAAATTTCACTTCCGTATAGACATACGCTATATAAGTTCCCGCTTTGGGGCCGGTCTTCGTATAGACTTCCAGCACCGGATAGGACTCGATATATTTACTTGTCTCCTCCGCCTTGAGTATCTCCGTAGTATCCAGCTTATACACCAGCTTATCCATCGTATCGGTATCGCCCTCCAACATAGCGGTATAATAAGTATGGAACAATTCATTGATCTCAGGCACTGCATCCTGCTCCAGCGGTACTTCCGGCACGGCAATCAACGCATTTGACACGTCTACCTCTTCCGTCGCCTCGATCGTTTCCTCTTCTGTTATTTTTCTCTTATTCGCATTAATTGCTACCACAATCGTGATTACCACACATATTACTAAGATAACGGGCATAACAATCTTGGAATATCGAAACAGCCAATTCTTAAAGCTTTCCAGTTTCGCTTTGACATAATCCGATATATTGTTATTTGATGTATTCATATATAACAACCTTTCTAAATCTCTCGTCCAAACAACTATATAGGAGTTATAAAATGCACCCGACAGGACTCGAACCTGCATCAAAGGCGTCGGAGGCCTACGTTTTATCCATTAGACTACGGGTGCCTGCTTATCTATACAAAATGTTACGATTTTGTTACATCTTGCTTATCATAACATAAGCTGGCACCATTGTCCAGTAAACAAAGTAATTAAACAAAAATTTCCTCTATTTCCGCTTTTTTTCTATTGTAACGGTACAGATTATATGACAGGATTTCTTCGGGTTCTACCTGCGTCGTATTGACTTCCGCCACCATCTGACGATAAAAATCATAATTCTGATCCTTTTCATCCGGCAAAAGCAGCACCTCATGCACGGAACTCGGCAGAATAAGAAGATCTGCATCCAGCCGGTCTGCCAATTTACTCATTTCAGCCGAATACAGCATCGCAGAAGCGCCATACATCTTCTCTTTGTTCGTCAGCACATACATCCTCACATCTTTTTCCTCTAATCGGATTCCTGTCATCTCATTGATTAAATCCTGCATCGGTACGAGTAATTCCGGCATTTCCCTTTCCATATTATATTGTGCAGTCTGATACAGTGTGTCAGTCGTCTGTTTCCACATATCCAGGTGATTATTATGGATTAGTACGGATGCCCTGCCAAATTTCGTTTCTTCTACTGAATAATAGAAAACGACCGCCAGGTCACACCACATAAGATACGGAACATCCTCCAAAAGTTTCCTGTTCTGACCATGATTGACTACTTTATGGAATATCCTGTCCTTGACATATTCAAACTCACTAAAAAAACTCATGTCAAAATTGATATCCTTCATCTGTGCTTCATACAATGCCACAATCCTGTCTGCAATCTCCTGTATATCAGTTCCCTCACAATATTGTCTGTACGGTTCTTCCAGATAAATAGTAGGTGACACTTTATCCATCTCCCTCATCATAATCACCCCTGTCAGCTGGATATCATTATTTTTCGTTACCTTCGTAATTTTAATCTCATAGTCTTCTCCCATCTTCTCTTTCAGAATTTCCACAACATTTTCTACAAATACATTAAATTCCATTTTCCCTCTTTCCCATTCTCTCCGGGACTGGAAAATTTACATGTTACTAAACCTCAAGAAGCAAAAAAGACAATGGCTGCTCATGCTTCCATTGTCTTATAAGCATCTTCCTAGAAAATACATTACAGTGAAAAATTATACTCTGGACAAATACTCGCCTGTTCTGGTATCGATCTTGATCTTTTCGCCCTGCTCTACGAACAGAGGAACCATAACCTTAGCCCCTGTCTCAACGATGGCGGGTTTCGTAGCTCCAGTTGCCGTATCGCCCTTGAATCCCGGCTCTGTATCTGTAATCTCCAACTCTACAAATAACGGCGGCTCAATCGCAAACACACTGCCATTGTAAGAACAGATCTTAACCATCTCATTCTCTTTCACAAATTTGAGTGCATCTCCGACTGTCTCCGTATTCAATGCAATCTGGTCATATGTCTCTGTATCCATGAAATTGAATAAATCACCATCTGAATATAAGTACTGCATATCTTTTCTGTCAATTCGTGCCTGAGGGCATTTCTCAGTCGGTCTGAAAGTCTTCTCCACAACGCCTCCGTTGATGATGTTCTTCAACTTCGTTCTCACAAATGCCGCGCCTTTACCGGGCTTCACATGCTGGAACTCAATTATCTGATAAACATTGCCTTCAAACTCAATGGTAATGCCATTTCTGAAATCGCCTGCCGATATCATAAAATAATCCTCCTAAATTTTCACAAATATAATTCTTACTTAGTTTATACTATAAAGATTCTTTTTTCAACCTCTTTCCCGAAAAAAGACAAAAAGTTTTCAAGCTCATTTCGTTAAAATATAATCGATCGCCATCAGATACCCGTCCAACCCTTCCCCGTAAATCTGCTTGTCACAGGCAGGAGCCGTCACGGATACCTTGCGGAAATCTTCTCTTTCCATGATATTAGAGATATGAATCTCCACTTTAGGCACGGTAATGCTTGCCAATGCGTCGCGGATCGCATAGCTGTAATGCGTATATGCCCCAGGATTGATCACGATCCCTTCTGTCCCGTCAAAATAAGAATCCTGTATCCTGTCGATGATCGCGCCCTCGTGGTTGCTCTGAAACACCTCGATCGTGCACCCTTCTTTCTGTCCCTTCTCCCCGATCATATTTAACAGATAATCATAATCCTGCGTACCGTAGACGCTCTTCTCCCGGATACCCAGAAAATTAATATTCGGTCCGTTAATTACCAGTATTTTCATTCTGTTCCTTTTCCTTTCTGTCGTTTTCCTTTTCTCATTTTCCTCTGCCAACATGCTCCTCGATCTCATTCAAAATTTGCTCAAAATCCTTGTCGTCCACACGGATCACCACATCCGCCGCTGCCCGATAATACTCGTCGCGCTCTGCAAGCATCGTTCGTATCTTTGCCTGCGGGTCATCCCCCTGCAAAAGAGGCCTTGTCGTGTCATGTTTTACTCTCTCGTAGATCGTCTCCGCACCCGCGCACAGATAGAATACTTGTCCAATCCTGTGAAGAAGTTCCCTGTTCTCCTCCCGCAGAGGCAGTCCGCCGCCCACCGATATGATCTGATTCGCAGTACTCTCCAATAACTTCTTAAGATATGCCGTCTCCCTGTCCCGGAAGTAACCTTCTCCGTCCGTGGCAAAGATCTCCGATATCATGCGCTTTTCTTCCTTCTCGATCTCCTTGTCCGTATCGATGACCGCCCGCCGCAGGCGATAGGACAGCTTAAGCCCTACCGTCGTCTTGCCGCTTCCCATAAATCCGATCAAAATCACATTGCTCATTCTCTTATTGTCCCTTTCAATTTCCCATAGACCACCATCGCATTCTCCTCCGATATGTGCACATCGTTCCACAGCTCGTAGGCGATGATTCCCTGATACAATAACATCTTAAGCCCATTGTAAGCATCCCCGCCGTGTTCCTTCACAAGCCTCATAAACCGGGTTTCCCACGGATTATAGATCAGATCAAATCCTGTGTGGACCTTATCATAAAATGCCTCATCAGAAATCACCGTATCTTCTATATGCGGTGCAAGTCCCACGGAAGTTGCCTGAATCGCCAGATATTTTCCTTCCGGAATCTTCACATGGTCTTCCACTGCCATCGGCACAATCACTTCCCGGCACGATGTCCGGTTGACTTCCTCCGCCACCGCCTGCGCCTTATTTAATGTACGGTTTACCATATATATTTTATCCGCGCCTTTGACTGCGCACAGGTACGCCACTGCCCTAGCAGCGCCGCCGGCTCCCAGCAGGATAATCTGCTCGCCGCCGATCTTGATCCCCTCGCTTAGCATCGCGCGGTACAACCCTTCCATGTCCGTATTATAGCCTTTGTATCCGTCCTCCGTTCTCACCAGCGTATTGACCGCACCGATATTTCGCGCTAACTCATCCATTCCGCACAGACTTTTTATGACTTCGCTTTTATATGGCACCGTCACGTTAAGCCCAAGCAGGTTTAAGGCATCTGCGCCCGCAACCGCCTGCGCCAGCTTACTTTTTTCAACCGGAAAAGGCACATACACCATATTGTGTCCCGACAACTCGGCAAGCGTATTATGTATCATCGGCGAGAGCGTATGCTCCACCGGATTCCCAATCAGTCCACACGTTCTCGTTTTTCCGTTAATTTCCATGGTTTACCTCACACATTTTTCTTAGAACGTTTATAAAAAAACAGCACAATCCATTCCAGCCTGCGCTTCAAAATAATCTGTATCTCCTCTTTCGGATGGATGGGCTTCACGAGCCATGTCCGGATTCCCGCTTTCTTCGCTCCCCACACATCCGTAAAAAGCTGGTCGCCTACAAACATGGTCGTCTCCGGCGTCGTCCCCATTAATTCCATCGCCTTATAGTAATTCTTTGCAGAGGGTTTTCCCGCCTTATAGATATAGCGCGAATGCACCTTGTCATTGAACATCTTTACCCTCGGTTCTTTGTTGTTCGATAACAACAAGCTCCCGTACCCGATCTTAGCCAGGCGTTCAAACAATGCGATACTTCGTTTGTCTGCGGGCGCTCCATGCGGCACGAGCGTATTATCGATATCAAAAATCACTCCCCGGTATCCCTTGGCATACAGCCCCTCATAATCGATCTCATAGGCACTGTCCAGATATTCATCCGGATAAAAGCGTTCCAGCAGTTTCATGATTCCTCCATTTACAATGATTACGCTTCGATGACCACGCGCAATAAATCCTCTCCTATCATAACAAAACCCCCTGCAGATATGCAAGGGGTTTCTATTCTTTCTAAATTTTATAAATTCTTCACGATCTTGTTATATCGCGCCGCAAAAGCAATCCGCACAATGCTGCTTAGAAGCATCAGCAGGATATCCCATAAAAGCACGGAATATGCCCTGCCCGACAAGGCGATATACCACTCTGCACCGCCCCACAGCTTATTTCCAAAGAAAAGAAATATCACGATAAACAATGCCGCCATCAGAAAAATCCAACGGAAAACATTGGCGACAGTCATCGGCACGCTAGCTTTTGCTACGATCTCTTTTTCCTGTTCAGTCATACTTGCTCCTTGTTCTTACTGCCTATTTATCCAGTACTTTCTTAAGTTCCTCCAAGAAGGTATTGATATCCTTGAACTCCCGGTATACCGATGCGAATCTGACGTAAGCGACCGCCTCTAAATCTTTCAGCTTGTTCATGACAAGTTCCCCGATCACCTGACTGGGAATTTCTTTGTCTTCCATACTGAAAACTTCTGTCTCCACTTCATCCACCAGCTGGTTGATCTGCGACGCGCTGATCGGCCTCTTGTGGCATGCACGCAAAACGCCCGCCTCGATCTTCGACCGGTCATAGGTCTCCCTGTTGTTGTCCTTCTTAATAATGATAAGTGGAATCGTCTCCACCTTCTCATAAGTAGTAAAACGCTTATCACACTCGTCGCAGACACGTCTCCTGCGAATGGAATTGTTATCTTCGGCAGGTCTGCTGTCGATTACTCTGGTATTCTCATGACCGCAAAAAGGACACTTCATCAGGGATTCCTCCTCCGTATCGGTTTTGATATTCAATAACGCGCAGTCAGCCTGCAACGAATTATACTCATTATAGATGTTTTTTGCATTTATGTCAACTATTTTATGGAAACCAAACCAATTTGCTTATGATAATTTCATCTGCTTATTTCTACGGAAACATTCTCAAGATACGCCTATATACAAATATCCACAATGATAATATCAGGGCCAATCTGCTTAATGTCCTTATAACAGATCACATAATCGGAATCACTGCCGCCAAACAGTCCGCACCATTTATTTTCCCCCGGAATGATCAGCTTAAAAATCTGTCCGGTACATTCGTCAAACTCGAAATCACATACTTTGCCCAGCTTCTGACAGTTTTTCAGATTGATCACTTCTTTTTTCTTTAACTCCGAAAATAACATAGGAACCTCTCCGGGCTTTTATTATTATTAAATGCATCCGCCGCGAAAAGGTTCCCTTTTTTATTCTACCGAAACATATTCATAAAATACATAACCGATCGTGCCGTCTTCCAAAAGAATCTCATACCACTCTCCGTCGCCTGCGCTGCCGTAACAAGGGTATGTCTCTCCTTCCTGTGCCACCTTGATGACACTGGTCCCGGACGTGCTCGGATTGTCGCGCACATTTACGTTATGGATCACGGTCAGCGTAGTCGTCTCCCGATCGTCTCCCGCTGTCGTTCCCTGTCCGCCTTCTGGTTCCTGTTCTTCATTCTCGTCCTGTTCTTCCTGTGCTTCTTCCGCTGCCCGCTCATAGTTCTTGGGCACATACTGCCGATACAGGTGAAATCCGAGCACTGCCACAACGACAAGCAACACACAACCTACCACCACCGTCATAATTGTGATAACATCTACTCCCTCACCATCGTCATCCTCGTCCCAGTCATCGTCTTCCCAGTCGTCTTCCTCCCAATCCTCATCTTCCCAGTCATCGTCCCGGTAAATCGCCTTTTTCCGGCGAGGCGGTTCGGGATCTGCGGCTTTTTTCCGGCGAAGCGGCTTATCATCTGCAGTCTTCTTCCTCTGCGATGGTTCATCCTCGATGGGCTTTTTCCGGCGGGGTGATTCATCATCTGCTGTCCTTTTCCTGTATAACGGCTCGTCGTCCGCCATCCTCTTCTTGGCAGGCGCACCCTGTCCCGCAGCGCTCTTGCCAGATGTGCCTCCCATCGACCGGTCGCGTGCCGGTGCAGAACTCACCGACGAACTGCGTGAAGCCTGCTTGCGAGATGCCCCCTGCGTTCGTTGATCCGCCTTGATCTCCGCCGCCGTCTCGGACAAAATATTGCGCTCAATCGCATCGATCGGAATATCCAGTGTATCCTCGGACATTTTCTTAGCGCCGCCGTCTTCTCCTACTAATCTGCCGCATTTCGGACAAAATTTTACTCCGTCACGTAACAGAGCGCCACAGTCAGGGCATCTTCTGTCCCTTATCGCCTTGGTGCCGCATTTGGGACAGAACTGATCTGTCTCCATCAAATGTGCTCCACAGTTTGTACATATCATCCCTCATTCACCTCATCATGTTCCGCGCTGCCATACAGCCTGCCCCGGCAGCACAGTTGCTTCTCTAAATTAATTTACCAAAAAACTCTCTTTTTGTAAAATATTATACAAAGATTTTTCCTTAAAATTTCATGAATAATTCCAGCTGATTCGTACATCCTTTTTAGAGAAAGCGAAAGATACAAATATCGGAAAGGCTGGGCTTATTATGATACAGGGTAAAGTAGAGATCTGCGGCGTCAACACCTCGAAACTGCCGCTTCTAAAGAATGCAGAAAAAGAAGAATTATTTAAACGGATCGAAGACGGCGACGACTCCGCACGAAAAGAATACATCAACGGAAATCTGCGTCTTGTCTTAAGCGTTATCAAACGTTTCCATTCCAGCAATGAAAATGTGGATGATCTGTTCCAGATCGGCTGTATCGGGCTGATCAAGGCAATCGATAATTTCGACAGTTCCCTCAACGTAAAATTCTCAACCTATGCTGTTCCTATGATCGTCGGAGAGATCCGGCGCTATCTGCGCGACGCAAACAGCATACGGGTATCCCGCTCCCTCAAGGACACCGCCTACAAAGCAATCTACGCCAAAGAACATCTCACCCGCGTCAATTCCAAGGAGCCGACCGTCAACGAGATTGCCGATGAGATCGGCATTTCCAAAGAAGATATCGTCTATGCCCTCGATGCCATCCAAGTCCCGATGAGCCTGTACGAGCCGGTTTACACCGACGGCGGCGACACCCTCTATGTGATGGATCAGATCAGCGACAAGAAAAACCGGGAAGAAATATGGGTCGAACACATCTCCCTGAGCGAAGCCATGAAAAAATTGAGCGACCGCGAATATGAGATCATCACCCTGCGTTTCTTCGAGGGCAAAACCCAGATGGAAGTCGCCAACAAGATCGGCATCTCCCAGGCACAGGTATCACGGCTTGAAAAGAACGCCTTAAAGACCATGAGGATGTACCTGACCGCCTAAAACCATTTATTCATCAAAATCCACCGCGTCAAATGTCAGCGTGATATCCTTGCCGCCATAAAGTTTAAAGTAATTCTGTACAATACGATCCGTGACCACGCTGATATTCTCTTTCTCCGTCCCCATCAGCGCCACAAGGAACTGGGAACTGCTATACCTGGTTCCCACATCCACGCCGCGCAGCGACTTGCAGATCGACTGTTCCATGCACTGCATCGCGGTCTCCATGCGTTCCAGCTTCACTTCGCTGCCGTCCGACGAGAACAGTGTAAACAGAAGAAGCTGTGTCTTCTTCCCGCTTCTCTGTAAAAAACGATCCACAAATTCACAGATATGCCCAGACCCGGCAGATTCGATCCGAGACGCTCCCTGTTTGTTCTCACGCTGCCTGATCAGGTCGAGAATCCTCTCCAGATCGCTCCCGGACTGTTCCGGCATGCGGACAATTTCCGTACTATGGAAAAATCCGTAACATATATCTGCATTCTGCTTCACATAGTACAGCGCCTTGTCGGCTCTCTGATACAGTTCCGCAAACTCATGCCCGTCTTTTCCGGACAGGCTGATACCAATCGAAAGCTGTGTTTCTTTGAGAATACCAACTTCTCCCTGTTTTTTCGCAAAAGCATCTAATATCCCGTCCGCCATGGCGGCCGCGCCATCCTTATCCGTCATTCCCTCTATAAAACAGATAAACTCATCCCCGCCGCTCCGGCACACAAGATCCTTCCCGCACACGCTGCGCAGGACATCCGCCGTCGCCCTCAACGCATAATCGCCCGCCAGATGACCATGTCTCTGATTGATCCCTTCAAAATGATCGAGGTCAATAAGCATCAGACAGCCTCCCGCAGCCTTCAGCCCCGCCTCGATCTCACTCTCACCTTTGCGTCTGCCCAGAACACCCGTGAGGAAATCCGCAGGCGCATCGAGAATATTCTCGCTGCCCATGGAAGATCCATAAATCTTCTCACTGTCAAAGATCGGCGCTGCCATGTCCTCTTCCAGCATCCACTGCTTCTCAAGCGCACCCTCTTTGATCAGATCGACAAAGATATCCACTAACTCCGGATCCCACTGTGTCCCCTTGCCTTTCTTCAGTTCCTCCATCACGATATCATCGCTGAGCCTTCTTCGGTAAACACGGTTGCTCGTCATGGCATCGTAGGAGTCCACAATCCCGATGACCCTCGCCACAAGCGGTATCGATTCCGCTTTCAACCCTTCCGGATATCCCTTGCCGTCATAACGTTCATGATGGTATTTCGCCCCGACGCTGATATTCGCAAACATCTTAAAATCTTTCAAGATCTCCGCACCCATAACCGTATGCCCCTTGATCAGCCGAAACTCAAGATCCGTCAATCGGAACGGCTTATTGAGAACCGCGTCGGGGATACCGATCTTGCCGACATCATGCAGCATGGCAACATAATAAATATTCTGTATGTCTTCCTCCGTCCAGCCCAATCTCTGCGCTAACAGTTTTGCGTAAGCCGCGACCCGCATGGAATGCCCATTCGTATAATCGTCTTTCGCATCCACGGTATTCGCGATAGTCATGATCGCCTGAATGGTGATGCGCTCCATCTCTCTCGTCTTCTCGTCCAGCCTGCGCTGCAAATCCTTCCGGTAGCCATCGAGTTCCAGCGTGCTCTTGATACGGCTCAACATGATCTGCGGTTCAAAAGGCTTGGAAATAAAATCGCAGGCTCCCACGCGGAAACACTCTACTTCCGTCTCTGCACTCCGGTCAGCGGTTAAAAATATAACCGGAATCTTTACCCAGCGCGGGTCAGCCTGCAATGCCTTCATAATCTCAAATCCACCGATCACCGGCATATTGATGTCCAGCAAAATCAAATCCGGCGTATGTCTGTCCAGATATTTATATGCCTGTTTACCGGAATTTACAGCAATTACTTTATACATATCACCCAAAAGGCTCTGTGCTGTTGCCAATGTTAACCTATCATCATCAACCATTAAGATTATCTTCTTCATTTGTCCTCACATATGTTCAAACGTAACTCTTTGACCAAACATTTACACTTAAGAATATTTATGACTGCGTAGGAATTTCCTATACCATAAAAAACGAACAAGTCCATTTACGAGATTCGCTTCGCAAACTTGAAAATTGCCAGAAACTTTCCCTTTATATAAATATATGATATCATCACAGACCATAAAAATCAATTATCTTTGCTCATCTCCTTCTTGAGCCTGCGCATGATCTTTTTCTCCAGACGGGAGATATACGATTGTGAAATGCCTAGCAATTCGGCTACCTCTTTCTGCGTCAGTTCCTTGCCGTCCACACTGCCAAGCCCGAACCGCAGCCGGATGATCGTCTGCTCCCTGTCTGACAGTTTCGCAATTGCCTTGATGAGCAGTTTGCGCTCCACCTCATTTTCCAGATCTTTGTAGATCACATCCTCGTCCGTGCCGAGAATATCCGACAACAGAAGCTCGTTCCCGTCCCAATCCACATTGAGCGGCTCGTCAATCGAGACTTCCATCTTATGCTTACTGTTTCTTCTCAAATACATTAAGATTTCATTCTCAATGCATCTTGAGGCGTAGGTTGCCAGTTTAATATTTTTCTCAGGGTTAAAGGTATTGATGGATTTAATCAGCCCGATCGTCCCAATGGAGATCAGATCCTCCACTCCTACTCCCGTATTGTCAAACTTCTTGGCGATATACACCACCAGCCTCAGATTATGTTCTATCAAAATCGTCTTGGCTTCATCTTCGTATTCCGTTCCAAGATCGCTTATGATCTCGTTTTCCCGCTCGCTCTCAAGGGGCGGCGGAAGCACTTCCGTCCCGCCTATGTAATGAATATCTCCCTGCCTCGTCATAAGGAATCTCGTATCCTTATGCACCATCTTAAACTGAACTTTGCCGGGAATTGCCACTTTTAAAACCATTTTACTTCCTCCTAGTCTTCTAATAACCGGGGGTGAAGTATCATCTGATAGATACTTTCTTCTGGTATTCCCGTATTACAAATTGCTACGATGACACGCTCTTTCCTGATGCTCTGTTCTCCGTCTTCCACCACCAGTTCCGGCAGCTCGTATGCTTCCAGCATACCTCTGTCCTTTCCGACGCTGGAAAAAGGGATCGCATGATACTTTTCCGGTTGGAACAGCGAACGGATCTGCTCCGCAAGACTCCTGCTGATCAGACATACCGGAGCCTGGCTGATCGGATCTGTCAGATGGTTGCCTGTGTCAAAAAGCGCCCGAACCCGGATTTCCTTATCCAATGCCGGAACAAAGATCACCACTGTCCTGATACAGCTCTCTTTTCTTTGTCGGGCAGTCATAATGATCTTTAATAGGAGCCGGTATGACAGATATCCCGTTGCCAGAGTGATAATAAGACTCACATTTCCTTTCAGAACCATTCTCAAGCGATTCAGAACCCATATCATGATACTTCCTAAAAAAAATCCACAGCCAGCCATCGCCAGACTCCCATGGAGCAGATTTCTACTATGATGTATCCGGAAAGAAACACGCAGCATGCACATACTGACAGGAACCGCACCAAGGAGCATTCGTATTCCCACCGTACCTACCGGCGCGGCTATCACTGCGCAAAATACCGCCGCCCCAAGGAACGCTCCGAACATGATCCGTCTGTGCGTGGCAGTACACTTCAAGATCCGTCCGGTCAGGGACAGCATAAACAGATTACTCGTCATCTGCAGGATAAAAATGCTGTCAATATATAATTTGTAATACACATCCCACCTCCGTGCTTCTGCTTTATTATAAGAAAACGGAGATGAATATTCTGTCACAATCGGGGAGCATTTCCACTATTTTTGCAGACAGATAACAACAAAAAACCACAGGATATCTCTCCTGCGGTTTTCGTCATTATTTACTTCTAAGGAAATCCGGAATCTTCAAAGATTTCTCTTCCACGGAACTCTTGATATCCCTTGTCTTGTTAATACCGTTGATCGTCTTAAGCTGTGCAGGATTAGCCTGTCCCGCCGTCATGCCGACGCCTGTCTGTTTGATTCCCCCTATTGGCGCTGTAAAATTGCCTAGCCCCGCGCCAGGCACTGCTCCTGCCATTGGTTTCCCCTGCAGGGAAGTCGGTGTTATGTATCCGGACTTAAATCCAAGTCCGCCAACCTGTTTGGCTTTCTCTTCAATGCCGGTAGCAATGATCGTAATATTACATGTATCCGTCATATTCACATCGTACATGGCGCCGAAAATGATATTGACATCGTCTCCGGTAAGTTCCTGTACGTAGCTTGCCGCATCGTTCGCATCCGCGAGGGAGATATCGCCGGATACATTAATGATTACATGCGACGCCCCGGAGATTGTCGTCTCAAGCAGAGGACTCTCCACCGCCATCTTGACAGCCTCATTCGCCTTGTCATCGCCCTTGCCCGTACCGATGCCGATATGCGCAATCCCCTTGTCCTTCATGACAGTCTGCACATCCGCGAAGTCAAGGTTGATGACCGAAGGCACATTAATCAGATCCGTAATGCCCTGCACTGCCTGCTGTAACACTTCATCCGCCTTCTTTAAAGCGTCCGGCATGGTTGTCCGCCTGTCAACGATCTCCAGCAATTTATCGTTTGGAATAACGATTAACGTATCCACATTATCCTTAATCTTCTCGATACCTGCAAGTGCATTCGTCATACGCGCCTTCGCCTCAAAACGGAAAGGCTTGGTCACGACGCCTACCGTCAGTATTCCCATGTCTTTCGCGAGTTTCGCAACAACCGGCGCGGCTCCCGTACCGGTACCGCCGCCCATACCGCAGGTGACAAACACCATATCCGCACCTTTGAGCGCAGCCGCCACCTCGTCAGAACTCTCCTCGGCAGCCTTCTCGCCGATCTCCGGCTTGGCTCCTGCCCCCAATCCCTTGGTCAGCTTCTCTCCGATCTGCAAAAGCGTAGGCGCCTTACATAACTGTAACGCCTGTTTATCCGTGTTAATTCCGATAAATTCTACTCCGTCTATCTCTTCATCAATCATTCTATTTACAGCATTATTGCCTGCACCCCCGA
>JAMPGN010000103.1 GCA_023663915.1 Eubacterium sp.
AAAATTTTCTCTTGAATTTTCAGGGTTGCATTACTGTTTATTTGTCAAGGTTCTAAAATCGCATAGTTTTACAAAATTACCAACGTGCGACTTTCATATAATATCAGATGAACTATTAGATGTCAACTGATTTTTTAAAAAATTTTCCAAAATTTTTAAATAAATTTTTGAATAGGATTTTTGGTAGATTTTATGACAAACTTCGCATTTATGATCACAACACATATATTCCTGCATAGTCTAACAGAAAATAAATCAGAGCGGAAAGCACCAGCGCTTCCGCTGCTCCCATAATCACACCCAGTATTTTATCCAAACCACCTATGATACCGATATTACTCAAGCCCAGAATAGGACTAAATATCAAGTTGCATAATTTAAAAACAATGCCAAGCAGGATCAAACTCACTATGCACAAAGTTAATGTACTCATCGCCTTAGCTTCCAGACTAGATACTGCCAAAAAAATGAGTGCTACACAGACCAAAGAAACTGCACCTGACAGAATTGTAACAACTTCTTTCGCCATCCCATTATCGAAACCTTTTTTAATTCTCCATATAAATAGTAGAAATATAACCAGTACAAAAATTAATTTGGTCATCTAACTCACAACTTTCCCGTCTTGGATATCTTTTGTGCTCCCTCTAGTATCGATTCTATTGCAGTTCCATCATATCAATAGAATCCGGCGTTACCACCATATACCGATACGTACTGCTCTGTGGTATCAGCATCAATGCCGTCTTTTCAAATCTTCCGCTGTATTTTTCTGTTCCGCTACTGTTATAGATACAGCACTCCGTTTCATTATAAATAATAATCTGGTCTTCATGAAAAAGAACATCCCTGTAATCTATATCAAATTCAAGCGATTGCCTTAATTCCCCTGATTTATGATATACATCCAGTCGATATCTGTTACTGCTCTCAGTACTGTTATATACTAATCCAACATATTCATCGCCATAGTGCACGCTCTGGATATCTTCGCTGATCAACCCCTCCGACACGCTTGTCGGTTTTTGTGCTCCGGAATAAAACATGATTCTGTCATCCGCCACAGCAAATACTGATCTATTATCCAGAAATCTTGTAAAAGGAACTACGGCATTCAGGTAGTCGTATCCGCTGACATAATTGTTTGTATTATTCTGTCCGACTTCTCCAAAATTATAAAAAGCCACACTGGACTTCATTTGACCACTGTCCACAAACAAATAAGACACGCAGACTAATTGTCCATTTGGTGAGATGGATACATTGATCGGATAACCACTCTCTTTCATTGTTGTCCGAAAATAGATAAGTTCTTTGCCTTGTGAATCATATAAATAGATCCATGTAGTATCCGTATCATCTAAAACCACAGCTACGACACCATTAGATGCCACACAGAAATCCCGTATCGGTTTATTTGTCGTTATGCTTCCCATAATGCCGCTGGTATTCATAACATAGATCGTTCTGCCATTATAATCTCCTATTGCAACTACATTTTGACAGATATCCACTATAGGATTCTGCATCTCATATGTCTGATTCCAGACTGCATTACCCTTGACATCCATACAGCCTGCGCCATCTTTGCTATAGGTCAGAAGACAGCCTGAAAAAGGCAGGAGACTAGAATCCTGCGTTATATTGATCTCCGTAGAAGACAACACGATCGCCTGCGAATATATTTTGTTTTTCCACTGAACATACAACGCCGCAATAATGGCTGCAATCAATATAATAACGAGAATCGTCCGATAAAAGATTGTAAATTTATGGCTTTTGATCTTCTCACGATAACTGATCCTAACCTTTTCCTCTTCCTTGTCTTTTCTCTTTTTCAGGTAGTCTCTAACGTTCGTCATACGTTGTTCCTCTTCCCTATGGCAATGTCCGCATATGCAACTTACTGGAGACGCTTCTGCAGATATAGCTCCCTTTGGAAGCGCTTCTATAGAGATAGCTCTCTTTGGAGACGCTTCTACAGATGCGGCTCCCATTGGAGACGCTTCTGTTATTGTACCACACATTTCCTTATGGCAGTATTATTTTTTGTCCGTAACGAATATTATCTGGATCAGTTATCTGATTTAATTCACAAATTTTTTGCACATAAGCAGTGTCGCCATATATTTTCTGGCTGATCGTATATAAGGTGTCGCCCCGTTCCACCTCATAATACCTCGTCACATTGCGGGATAACGCTTCAACTTCTTTTGTTTCATCAGAAGCCTCCTGTGCTGATCCATCTTTATCAGAATCATCCTTTTCATCTTCTCTTTGATCTTCTACTTGATCCTCTACTTGATCCTCTACTTGATCTTCTACTTGATCCTCTGTCTGTATTTCTGCATCTTCTTCATTTTGTTCCGCTGTCTGCCCTTTATTCTCAAGTGTTGCGAGCATTAAAATATCTTCCTCTTCTGTCGCATCACGCTCCACAACGATTTCCGTTTTTTCCTCATCCTGCATCTTTACATCCATCACAGCTTCCGCCTCTTGATTTTCCATGGCAAAAAATACTTCCTCTGCCGATTGGTTTAATTCCTGCATTTTGTCATAACTGTTCGTCGAATTAATCACAATGGCAACCAGTGCAACAAGAATCACTCCAAGCTGCACTGTAATAACATTGTGCGGCGTTTTTTTTGCTGTCATGACAAATTTCCCCGTCCGGTCTGTGTATGGTCTCTTGCCTATTACCTTGTCCGCGTATGTCCCTCCGTCTGCCGCTTTGTCGATATATGTATCTCTGCCTGCCTTGCGGCTCTGCGTTGTTTCGCGGTCATTTCTTTTTTGGTCAATCAGATAATTCTGCATTTCTTTATTATCCTGATAGAAAACCTCATATCCTTTTATCTCGTATTTTGTATCATCTTTTTCGTCGATTAGAAATACCGGTCCTGCCTGCGTCAGGCGGCATCCGAACTCTTCCAGAAGATCAAACTTATCAAAAACAGTTAGCCCTTTTTCCCGTCCTACCCCGTATATCGTATATTTCCTGCCTCCTTTTTCCCGAAATCCATAAAAATAGAACTCCGAAACTTCCAGCGTCCCGGTTTCTTTTTTTAAAAAAGAAAGCACATAATCTTCCACATAAACTTCGTATTTATCTTCCCTTCCTCCTTTGTGAATGATGATCGATGACCGTTCCATTTCATTCACTCCATTCTGAAGCCTTTTCACAAACCGCCTGTCGTCAGGCAGATTTATTTCACTATATAATTACTATAGCATGTCTGTTTTAAGAAAAATGGCAAAACATGCGATGCTTCATACAACAAGAAAATCGCTTCGCGATTATCTTGGGAAGAGCCTTCGGTTCTTCCACTCTTTGAAGGAATTTCCTACAACATCAAAAGGACATGTGATTGGCATCCATGTCCCTTTGATAAAGATTTATGTTATACGTATCCTATCTTACATAAACTGGTAAATCGTCACAGAATCATAATCCCTGTCCGGTCCAAAAACTGCCTGCGCAAAATTTGAGTGGTGAATATTGTCGGGAAAATACTGTGTTTCCAGGCAGAATCCCATACGTGGTCCATAGGGAGTATTTTCCTTGCCAATCTCCTCATTGATGCAGTTGCCGGCATAAAACTGTACACCGGGCAGAGTCGTAAATACTTTCATCTTTCTTCCACTCTTCGGGTCCTCAACTTCAGCGATTTCTCTGAGCGTTCCATCCGCGTCATCGATCACAAAATTATGGTCGTATCCCTGACCGAACTTAATCTGCTCGCAATCGGCATGAATGTCCTGTCCGATCGGCTTCCTTTGTGTAAAATCCATGGGCGTGCCTTCCACCGGTACAATCTTTCCGGTGGGAATAGACCCCGAATCTCCGGGAGTATAGCAGGACGCATTGAGCTTCAAAAGATGATCTTCTATCTTTCCCGCTTTATGCCCCGACAGATTAAAATAGGTGTGATTTGTCAGATTGATGATCGTGTTGGCATCGGAAGTCGCATGATAGCTTAACTTAAGTGCATTGTCCTCGGACAAACTAAAAGTCATGGAAATCTTCTTATTGCCCGGAAATCCCATCTCTCCATCCTTGCCTTCAAGAGTGAGGGTCACACTGTTATCTCCTTCTTCTGCATCCCAGAGCTGCTTATGATAACCATTCTCCATATGGCTATGCAGGTTATTTACCCCGTCATTGACATCAACCTGATAGCTCTTGCCATCGATCTCGAAACTTGCACCCGCGATCCGATTCGCGCTTGGGCCGATGGTCGCCCCAAAGAAACTGCCGTTGCCGTAATAGCCTTCCAATGTATCGTATCCCAATACCACATCTTCCAGCTTGCCATCCTGATCTGGCACGAGAAGGCTCACCAAATTTGCGCCAAAATTAATGATCTTGGCGCGCATACCGTTCGCATTCGACATAGTATATGCATATATATCCTTACCATCTTTCGTTGCGCCAAATTTTTCTTTCTCTACCCCCATTGTGATCTCCCTTCCGAAGCGTCACGCGCTTCCGTACATGTCGTTGTTATAATTCAATCCTTCCCTCCAACGCCCGAAGCAGCGTGACCTCGTCGATATATTCCAGATCCCCGCCTACCGGGACGCCGCTGGCGATTCTCGTCACTTTGATGCCTGTCGGTTTGATGAGTTTGCTGATGTACATAGCCGTCGTCTCACCTTCCAGACTGGAATTGGTCGCGATAATCACCTCGCTCACATCTCCTTCCAAACGATGCATCAATTCTTTGAGCTTAATGTCGTTCGGTCCGATGCCAAGCATCGGTGAAATCGCCCCATGGAGCACATGATAGACTCCCATGTATTTACCGGTCTTCTCATATGCCGCCAGATCCCGCGAGTTCTCCACCACCATGATTGTCGTGTGATCCCTGTTGCCGTTCGAGCATACGGGACACATTTCCTGATCAGTCAAAGTGAAACACTCCTCGCAATACCGCACATTTTCTTTGGCATCCAGAATCGCATGCGCTAGTCTTTCCACCCGTGCCTTCGGCATATTAATCAGATGAAAAGCAAGTCTCTGTGCAGATTTCGAGCCGATACCCGGAAGTCCCGCCAGTTCTTCTATTAACTTATTGATATGTCCGCTGTACAGTTCCATCAGAACGGAAATCCTCCGCCTAAGCCCCCTGTCATTTTACCCATAATCTCATTGCTCGCTTCTTCCGCCATGCGCAGCGCCTCGTTCGTCGCCGCCATCACAAGATCTTCCAGCATTTCAATATCATCGGGGTCTACCACTTCTTCGGACAATTTCACTTTCGTGACTTCTCTCTTACCAGTTACAGTCACTTCCACCGCGCCGCCGCCGGCTTTTGCCACAAATTCTTTGACTTCCAGTTCTTTCTGGCTTTCTTCTATCTGACGCTGCATTCTCTGTGCCTGTTTCATCAGATTATTCATGTTGCCCGGCATACCACCGCCCGGAAACCCACCACGTTTTGCCATGTTAATCCTCCATTCTTGCTCAACTTAGTGCTTCTGTGTAGAGAATGCCTCATTTTAGGCATTCTCCTGCATGAGAATGATTTGCCAGAGGCAAATCTAGTACTTCTCCCACTAGTCTTCGATTTCTATATCTATATTATGGATCACTTGACTTAAATCCACATAGTCCTGTACAAAAGTGTTGCGGTCGGGCACACTCTGTATCGTCACATCGATCTCTTTACCTGCCGCCTCCGCTAACATCTGCATCAGCAATTCTTTATGCTCTTTATATCCTTCCTGCTTCGTGAAATAGTCCGAGGCAGGTCCGTCTTCCACCACGACCAACAGTTTGTTGTCTCCGCCAAGACTGAGTCCCGCGTTTTTCAGATATTGTTTCATCGGCATGGATGCCTGCCCTACGATCACCGGCCATTTCTCAACGACTGCCTGCACGTCTTCCGGAACTGCCTTTGGTAAAGGCGGACGTTCCTTAGCCGCCGGATCACCGCTACCAGACACACTTGAGCCAACAGAAGGATATCCGCCATCAGCAGGTATGAATGTTACGCCATTCTCGATTTTTTCTTCCACTGCCCGAATACGCTCAACAATCGATTCGTAGTCTTTCTCCATATCTGGACGGCAGAGTTTAATTAGCGCAATTTCGATTAAAATACGTTTCTGTGCCGCATATTTAATCTGTCCCGATAATTCTGAAAAAATGCGGATATAGCGCATGATCGCATCCACCTCGATCATTTCCGCCTCTTCCCGCAGTCTGATGAGGTTATCCGAAGAGACATCGATCACGTCTTCTATATCGTCGGAAGATTTCACCAGCAGAAGATTGCGCAGATACCACGTGAAATCCGCCACGAACTGAGTAAGTTCCCTGCCCTGCATCACGATCTCTTCCAAGAGTCCGATACAGCCTGTCACATCGCGTTTCAATACATGCTTAAGCAGTCTGCCAAACACTTCCGTGTCCACAGCGCCTAGCACATCCAGCACTTTATCGTAAGTCAGCTCTTTTCCGAAATGAAAAGCAATGCACTGATCCAAAAGGCTTAAGGCATCACGCATAGAGCCGTCCGCCGCCTTCGCAACATACCTGAGCGCCTTCTCTTCTACTTGAATCTGTTCTTTGTCCATCAGTTCCCGCAGTCTATCCGTGATCGTGTCAATAGTGATCCTTCTGAAATCATATCGCTGACACCGGGACAAAATCGTGATCGGTATTTTATGAACTTCCGTGGTCGCCAGAATAAAGATCGCGTAGGACGGCGGTTCTTCCAAAGTCTTCAGAAGCGCGTTGAAGGCTCCTATGGAAAGCATATGAACCTCATCAATAATATAAACTTTATATTTACCTTCCGCCGGGGAATAAGAAACTTCTTCCACGATCTCACGAATATTATCCACGCCGTTATTGGAAGCCGCATCAATCTCGATCACGTTCATGCTTGCCCCCGCGGCTATCGCTTTACATGCGGCACATTCGCCGCAAGGACTGCCGGCTACCGGATGTTCACAGTTGACTGCCTTGGCAAAAATTTTGGCAATCGATGTTTTACCTGTTCCGCGTGTTCCGCAGAACAGGTATGCATGGCCGATTCTTTCGGCTTTTATTTGATTTTGTAACGTGGTAACAATATGTTCCTGCCCTTTCACATCCTCGAAACGTCCCGGTCGGAACTTACGATAAAGCGCTGTATATGACATTACTTCTCCTATTAATCACCAAAGCTGATACCAACCATCTTAGCTTCTTTGACAATCGTCGCATCCGGCGCTACCATCTTAAGTTTGCCAGCCACTTCCTCAAGAGGCACTTTGACAACTTCCCTATTCTTATAGCCTACCATGAAGCCATATTCGCCTTTTAAGATCAGTTTGCCTGCCTCCGCGCCGAGTCTGGTTGCAAATACACGGTCATACGGGCACGGGCTGCCGCCACGCTGTGTATGTCCCGGAACAGTGACGCGCACTTCCTTGCCACTCTTTTTCTGAATCTTGTCCGCGATCTCATAAGAAACGGAAGGATACGGGTAATTCTTCATCTTCTCTTTATATTCTTTCTTAGACAGTTTTGCATCTTCTTTGGAGATTGCACCTTCCGCCACTGCCATGATCGTAAACCTAGAACCTCTTGCCTCACGTTCATTGATCGCCTTGATCACTTTATCAATATCATAAGGAATCTCAGGAATCAAGATGATGTCTGCACCGCCTGCCATACCTGCATTGAGCGTAAGCCATCCTACTTTATGGCCCATTACTTCTACGATAAAGATACGTCCATGGGACGATGCTGTCGTATGGATACAGTCGATACAGTCTGTCGCAATATTGACCGCACTCTGGAAACCAAATGTCATGTCTGTGCCCCACAGATCATTATCGATCGTTTTCGGGAGCGTGACCACATTGAGTCCCTCTTCACGCAGCATATTTGCCGTTTTGTGTGTGCCATTACCGCCTAAGATTACCATGCAGTCCAGTTTTAATTTATAGTAGTTCTGTTTCATTGCCTCTACTTTGTCCAGACCGTTCTCGTCCGGCTCACGCATCAGCTTGAAAGGTGTCCTGGAACTGCCAAGAATCGTGCCGCCCTTCGTCAGAATACCCGCAAAATCATGTCCGGTCAACATACGGAAATCACCGTAGATCAATCCTTTATAGCCGTCAATAAAACCGTAGATTTCAACGTCTTCTCCACTACAGGACAGACACTTCACTACGCCTCGCATTGCAGCATTCAACGCTTGGCAATCTCCACCACTAGTCAACATACCTATTCTCTTCATTGCATTTCCTCCTCGTTTTTGATATATAATACTATACCCCGCAGTGCGCTCGATTTCGCTTTGGCTTGGCTGCACTGCTCATTGCTTACGTGAACATTATATCTCATTTTTGAAATCATCACAACTGGTTCTTCGCTTGAGAAGTACAAATTAATTGTTACATGGCTTCTGTTTCCTGTGTGCTTTGGCGGAGTTCTTTTTCTTGTTTGTTTCTTATTCTTAACTCCTTGAAAAAGGTTGTCAGCATGTGGGTGCATTCTTCGGCGAGCACTCCGCGTCTGACTTGGACTTGATGATTAAATTCGGGCATTTCTAATATGTTTAAGATGGAACCGCCGCATCCTGCCTTCGGGTTCATGCTGCCCATGACCACCTCTGTGACCCGCGCCTGTACGATCGCGCCTGCGCACATCTGGCATGGTTCTAATGTCACATACAGGGTACAACCTTCCAGCCGCCAGTCACCCATTTTCTTACTTGCTTTGTTGATTGCGGTAATCTCAGCGTGGGCGAGTGTGTTCTTATCGGTGTTTCTTCGATTATATCCTCTGCCAATGATCTTGTCCTCATGAACAATCACGCAGCCGATCGGCACTTCTCCTAGTTCATATGCTTTTTTTGCCTGTTTTAAGGCTTCTTTCATATATTTTTCGTCCTGTGTCATAAGTTTTCGCCGCTCTCTATCAATATTTTTGTGAAAAACAGTGGACAATCGCCGCAATTCAAATTATAATCTTATTGTTACGGAGTTGTATCGAAGTGGTCATAACGGGGCGCACTCGAAATGCGTTAGCCCTCCGGGGCACGAGGGTTCGAATCCCTCCAACTCCGCTTTAAGCATCGGATGATCTTTCCGATGCTTTTTCATTTTTAGTTGCTTGTCTATTGTTTTCACCCCATACACACATCTGATCCAAAACGTCCATCAGAGATTTTCCCCTGTCGCTGAGGCTATACTCAACTTTTGGTGGTATCTGAGGATATTCTTTTCTGATAATGAGCCGGTCTGCTTCCAACTCTTTCAGATTGGCGCTGAGTGTCTTGTCCGACACGTTTTTCAGATACCGCTTCAACTCATTGAACCTTACAACCTCAAACTCCATCAGGCAGTAAAGAATAACCATCTTGTGTTTGCCCGATATAAGCGACAGCGTATAACTGAATCCTGTATCTTCAAAATTTGCCTCTTTAATATAATTCTTTATCATTTGATGCTTTCCTTTAAGATAGTACTTGTATTTTTTCAATTACCAGTTAAAATTATAGATAACAAAATATATTTTGTCAATCCAATACAAAAAGTGAGGTATGAGCGATGAGAAAGAAACTCAACATAACGGAAGGAATTTTCCCAATGCCGGTTCTAATGGTAGCAGCCTACAACGAAGATGGAAGCGTCAATGTCATGAATGCCGCATGGGGTACTATGCAGGAGAGAGATAAGGTAGCACTCAATTTAACGGAAACGCATAAAACGGTCAAGAATATCAAGGCAAGGGGCGCTTTTACGGTAAGCATTGCCGATGCCGCCCATGTAGTCGAGGCAGATTATTTCGGCGTTGAATCGGGTAATCATGTTCCGAACAAGTTTGAGAACAGCGGACTCACCGCAAGTAAATCGGAAATGGTAGATGCTCCGATCATCAATGAATTTCCGCTCTGTTTGGAATGTGAGTTCATTGAATACCAAGACGGGGAATATGGGTGCGGTGTCATCGGGAAAGTTGTGAATGTCACAGCAGACGAAAGCGTTATCGTTGATGGCAAAATCGATATGTCTCTGGTAAACGCCATTGCTTTTGATCCCTATACCCACGGATATTATAAGGTGTCCGAGAGGGTGGGCGAAGCATTTAAAGATGGGGTGCGGCTCAAGAAATAGTACAGATGTAACACCTTCGCAACGATATCATCACCATCAGAATCCATTAAAAAGCGCCGGACATTTCTATATCCAGCGCTTTTTATTCTATAATGTTTACTTAAAAAAGAATAATAATCTCGTCGCCTCTCACTCCTCATGGCATCGCGTTAACTTTGCCAATTATATTTCTGCCATATTTTACCACATCTTTTTAATCAGCAAATATTATTTTCCCTGCCTGAAAAGCCAATAGCATCAGCTCAATGGATTGTGCGTCACATTTTCTGAATTTCAAATAATAATACAGCGTATCCAGAAAATTCTTAAACGCAATACTCTTTTCTTCAATGATAGGTTTATTAATCTCCTCTCCCAGCATAAAACTGGTCAATCTGGTCAAAAGGAATTTCTCATTCACATAAAGCATCCTATCATCTTCAATTTGCTGCTTTAACTGGATCGGTTTTCTCTTGAGTAACCAAAACGTTTCATATGCTTTAATCTTAATTTCATTCACATGCTCTATTTTCTGATAGTCTTTGAGACGTTGTATATCAGAGAAATAATCCATAATGGCATGTGTCAATGCCATCTCGTGAACATATGCAATTTCCTCCAGCCTGCGAGCTTTCAAAAAATCAATCATTTCCTGACTGATCTGCTCGATACGGCTTTCAATCACATCTGGTTTTACCAGGGAAACCAGTTCGTCATAATTAATATATGTGTTTTCAATATTATTCATAACGATCACTTCCTGTCAATTCGTAAACCATAGAACAGTTTTTCGTAGGAAGAAAGTCACGATAGATTTGACGTTCCCTTTTTTCAACTTCTCCCGTATGAATACGCGAGCTGTTTCCAAGCTTGTGGTTGCGAATCTTCCCGCTATTGATCAGCCTCATACCATTTTGAGCAATCTCCTTTGCAAGTCCTGCCTGCACTTTGTTGGCATCCATCTTTCTCCTCCTTATTCCTCCTGCACTGTTTCCAAACAGTCATTGAAAGTTTCCATTACCTTCCTGCTGCCAGTTTTCTTATAAATATCATCTTGTCCGACTGGTTTATCCTTATTCCGCACATTTTCATTTTTATCTTTTTTCACATCACTTTGATGCGGGATCCGTTCCACTTCAATTTGCTTTAAACGGTGAAAAAAACCACCCATTTCATCTGCCAAGCCACACAACCTATTCAGCAATTCTGTATACTCTTTCAAGATTGGATCATTCTTATAATATGGATATACAATGGCATGGTCAATCTCGCCCCATCCCTCTTCAAACAGGGTTCTGACCTGTATTTCCAGATATACCCCTTCATATTTAATAATATAATGGACTGACCGATAATTCCTGCCATCTATAATATGACCCGGCGAAAGAATACCTTCATATATTTCACGTGAATCACCATTTCTGATATGAACCTTAGGTTCTTCGGCAATATAATTATGTTTTATATTATCATCAAAATCCCTGATACAGTCCTTAATATAATATCTTACATCATTCTCAAAAACAGAAGTAATGTACCTATGAAATTCTTTCCAATCTTCCTTAAAAAGAATGAGGCATCTTATTCCTATCAAATCAGTAATGAATTTTTCATAATTTGTCGTGTCAAGCTGTTGATACTTCATTGCATTTTCTTGCTTTTTCCGTACTATCTTCTCAAGTAAGTGCTCTGCATCCTTCACTCTGGAACGAACCGTGTGTACACTAATTTTATGAATATCTTTCAGATAATTATTCGTAAACTTCGTCAATATATTCTCATATTTATTAATTTTATTCTGGTCAAAATCTTGATAAATAATACAAAGTTCATCCCACGATATTTCCGCTGCCCGGAATGACTCCTCCGTAATATTATATTTTTCAAGAAATTCTTCTTTTGCAATCAAAACGCTACCTCTATTATAATACTAACAAATTTCTATAGGAAAGACAAATTTTATTTTCCTATCAACTTAATCCTTAGTTTAACACAGGAATATCTTCCATGCAACCGCTTTCTTAACGCCTTTTTAACATTACCCCCTGTTTCCCTTTGATACGAAAAAAGGTATAATGAGCGTTACAGGAGGCTCAAATCATGCCCGCAAATATCAAACAGGCTTTTACTCTCAAAAATATCATAATCACGCTGTCCGGTCTGGCGGTTGCAACGCTCTTTGCTTTCCTCTTCTTCTACCATGTACCGGAAAATTCGGGAAATATTGCACTGATCTATATTCTTGCACTTATCATTATTGTCCGTTACACGGACGGTTATCTGCCGGGGCTAATCTCTTCCGTGGTCGCCGTCGTCTGCGTAAATTTTCTGTTCACTTATCCATATTTTGAACTGAATTTTACACTTTCCGGCTATCCCGTCACTTTTCTGGAAATGCTTGGCGTCACGCTTCTCACAAGCACCATGACAACCAACATGAAGCAACAAGCGCAGATGATCGCTGAGAAAGACAAACTTCTATCGGAGACTGAGAAGGAAAAGATGCGCGCTAATCTTCTGCGCGCCATATCCCATGATCTCCGCACTCCGTTGACAGGGATCATCGGTGCCAGTTCTTCCTATCTGGACAACAATGAATTGCTTGCAGACGAGGAGAAAGTTGCCATCGTCACCCATATTCATGAGGATGCCAACTGGCTTTTAAATATGGTGGAGAATCTACTGTCTGTAACCCGCATCGAAGGTCAGACTTCCGCCGTCAAAAAGACCGACGAATCCGTGGAAGAGATCGTCTCTGCTGCCATGAACCGACTGAAAAAGAGACTGCCAGAAGCCTCGATCAGTGTTTCCGTCCCCGACGAACCGTTGATTCTGCCCATGGATGCCATTCTCATTGAGCAAGTACTTCTCAATCTGTTGGAAAATGCCATGATTCATTCGCAGAGTTGTCAGCCGATTCTTTGCTATGTCGACCACGATCCGGCAAATGTAACTTTCCATGTCAAAGATTATGGCATCGGCATCGACCCGGATCGTTTAAAAAATATTTTTGACGGCAATTCTTATATTGGAAATAGCGTGCCCGACTCCAACAAAGGCATGGGAATCGGGCTATCCATATGCAAGACAATCATCACCGCGCACAACGGCACGATCAAGGCAAGGAACCACGACCAGGGCGCGGAATTTTATTTTACTCTGCCGAAAGGGGATTAAGGTACAGAAGGGAGGATTCCATCGTGAATCTCAAACATGACATTTTGCTGATAGAAGATGAAAAAAACATCTGTAATTTTATCGCGACCGCACTGCGGACGCAAGATTATAAAGTGAGCTTCGCAAGCAATGCCGCAAACGGTCTGTCTCTTGCCGCTTCCGGATGTCCCGATCTGATTCTTCTCGATCTGGGACTGCCCGACATGGACGGAATCGATGTGATACACAGTATTCGGGAATGGAGTAACATTCCGATCCTTGTCATTTCCGCCAGAACGCAGGAAAAGGAAAAAGTAGAGGCATTGGACGCGGGTGCAGATGATTATATCACGAAACCTTTCGGCACTTCCGAACTGATGGCGAGGATACGCACAGCACTTCGCCGGGCTTCCATGAGCAGTACGCCGGTCTCCGGGCTAAACAGATACACCGCCAAAGATTTGGTGATCGATTACGAGAAGCATATCATCACCGTAAGCGGCAACATCATTCATTTTACACAGATTGAATATAAAATACTGACTTTTCTAGCACGCAACGCAGGCAAAGTGATCACCTATGACACTCTGATCACTCATGTGTGGGGGCCCTATGCTGACAGCAACAACCGCATTTTGCGTGTGAATATGGCAAATATCCGCAGAAAGCTAGAGCAGAATCCCGCTGATCCGCAGTATATTTTTACGGAGATCGGAATCGGATACCGTATGATTGACAATGAAATCGCGTGAGTACGCCCATTGACAAATGCACCAAAACACAGTATACTAATAAAACCGTGCAGCCGGGGCGTTAGCGGTGCCCTGTACCCACA
>JAMPGN010000104.1 GCA_023663915.1 Eubacterium sp.
TCCGTCAATGTGGTTTTACCAGCATCAATATGGGCCATAATTCCGATATTTCTGGTTCTCTCTAACGGATATTCTCTTCCAGCCAAGGTTTTTTCCTCCTAATATTTCATCAAAACCCGGAAGAAATCGCCAGATTTCTTCCAGACGAGATATAGATGTTCTTAGGCGGCGTTTTTTGACGCCTTAGAATATCTTCTCGTCTTTTTAAAAACGGTAGTGCGCAAACGCCTTGTTCGCCTCTGCCATTTTGTGCATATCTTCTTTTCTCTTAACTGCTGCGCCGGTATTGTTTGCAGCATCTAAAATCTCATTTGCGAGTCTTTCCTTCATGGTCTTCTCGCCTCTCTTACGAGAAAACATTACCAGCCAGCGAAGACCAAGCGCCTGGCGTCTGTCCGGACGAACTTCAATCGGTACCTGATAGGTAGCGCCGCCGATACGTCTTGCTTTCACTTCGAGAACAGGCATGATATTATTCATAGCCTCCTCAAATACGTCAAGCGCCGGTTTCCCGGATTTCTCTTCAACTCGTGCAAATGCCCCATATACGATCTTCTGGGCTACGCCTTTCTTACCGTCTAACATGATGTTATTGATAAGTTTTGTAACCACCTTATTATCGTATAAAGGATCTGCCAATACATCTCTCTTTGCAATATGTCCTTTACGTGGCACGGTTCTTCCCTCCTTAAAAATAATTTTAATTCAACGGTACTCACATGTGTCCTCTAATTCAATGTGTTCGTGCGGTTCTATAGACAAGAATCCCAACACTAAATTAGTTCTGTTTGTGGTACTAAAGCCTGTGACCCCGCTATTTACTTAGCCTGTTTCGGTCTCTTAGCGCCGTACTTAGAACGAGCCTGTCTTCTGTTAGCGACTCCCGCAGTATCCAGCGTACCTCTGATAATGTGGTATCTTGTACCGGGTAAGTCCTTTACCCTGCCGCCACGGATCAAAACAACGCTATGCTCCTGCAGGTTATGTCCTTCACCCGGAATGTAGCTTGTCACCTCGATCCCGTTGGAAAGACGTACTCTGGCGATCTTTCTGAGTGCGGAGTTAGGCTTCTTAGGAGTTGCTGTCTTCACAGCGGTGCAGACACCTCTCTTCTGCGGAGAAGCCGTGTCGATTGCTGTCTTGTGAAGGGAATTCCATCCTCTCAGCAAAGCAGGTGCAGTTGACTTCTTTACAGATGTCTGACGTCCTTTTCTGACTAACTGGTTAAATGTTGGCATTCTTTTCACCTCCTATGATATAAACTGTATGCCTTATGACATTTGTGTGCACTCTGCCGCTTACGCATCTTCCTATTAGAAAATCTCCTCACACAAAAAAAATGCATTCACGTGCACACTCAAATAGTATACTTGCCCGTGAATGCATTGTCAATACATTTTTTTAGGATTTTAGCTTATTCTCAGCTTAATTCCAGCCTATTCTACAACTTCCATCTCTGCTTCTGAAACCTCAGCCTCTTCGATATCCTCATCGTCGATTTCGTCGGCATATTCTGCCTCCTCGTCAAAATCCATCAGATCGTCGTTTTCGTCATTTTCATCGATTTCATCAAGCTCTTCCATTTCTTCTTCGATCTCTTCTAACGCCTCGGCTTCCGCATCCTGCGCTTCCTCGTCAAATCCGTCGTCAAAGCTCAGTTCGTCTTCCGCCGCCAGACGGCTGAGCAGGTTCTCGTCGGTACTTAGCTTCGTATCTCTATAACGCTTCATGCCCGTTCCTGCCGGAATCAGCTTACCGATGATAACGTTCTCTTTCAAGCCGATCAGCGAATCCACTTTGCCCTTGATCGCCGCCTCGGTCAGCACCTTCGTCGTCTCCTGGAAGGATGCCGCCGACAAGAAGGAATCCGTTGCCAGTGCCGCCTTGGTGATACCGAGCAATATCTGCCTGCCATCGGCAGGCTCTTTACCGGCTTTGACCAATTCCTCATTCATATCCTCATAATCAAGGACATCTACCAGTGTTCCCGGTAAGAAATCGGTGTCACCGCTGTTCTCGATGCGGACTTTCTTGAGCATCTGACGCACGATCACCTCGATATGCTTATCGGCGATATCAACACCCTGTAAGCGGTATACACGCTGCACTTCGCGCAGCATATAATCCTGCACCGCACGGATGCCTTTGATCTTCAGCAGATCATGCGGATTGACACTGCCCTCTGTCAGTTCATCGCCCGCCTCCAGCACGGCGCCATCCATGATCTTGATTCTGGAACCATAGGAGATCAGATATGTCTTGGACTCGCCCGTCTCATCGTTAGTGATCACGACTTCTCTCTTTTTCTTGGTATCTTTGATCGTTGCCACACCGCCAAACTCTGCGATGATTGCCAGTCCTTTCGGCTTACGCGCCTCAAAAAGCTCCTCCACACGGGGAAGACCCTGTGTGATATCGTCACCGGCAACGCCGCCCGTATGGAAGGTACGCATGGTAAGCTGTGTGCCGGGTTCACCGATGGACTGCGCCGCGATGATACCGACAGCCTCACCCACCTGAACCGGTTCTCCGGTCGCCATGTTTGCGCCGTAGCACTTCGCACAGATTCCCACATGGGAACGGCAGGTCAATATCGTGCGGATCTTAACTTCCTCAATCGGCTCGCCTTTCTCGTTCACGCCTGCACTTAAAATCCGCGCGGCGCGTGCCGGAGTAATCATATGATTTCTCTTGACGATCATCTTGCCGTCCCTGTCTTTGATATCTTCACAGGAAAAACGTCCTGTAATTCTGTCGCTTAATCCCTCGATGGTCTCCTTGCCGTCCATGAACGCCTTGACTACGATACCCGGAATGTCGTCTTTGCCCTCGCAGCAGTCCGTCTCACGGATAATCAGTTCCTGGGAGACGTCAACCATACGTCTGGTCAGATAACCGGAGTCGGCTGTACGGAGCGCAGTATCGGACAGACCTTTCCGCGCGCCATGCGCAGACATGAAGTATTCCAGTACATCCAGACCTTCACGGAAGTTGGACTTGATGGGCAGCTCGATCGTCCTTCCGGTCGTATCCGCCATCAATCCACGCATACCCGCTAACTGCTTGATCTGCTGGTTGGAACCACGGGCGCCAGAATCCGCCATCATAAAGATATTATTATATTTATCCAGACCTGCCAACAGTACGTCCGTCAGCTCTTTATCCGTCTCATTCCATGTCTCGACAACCGCACGGTATCTCTCTTCCTCCGTGATCAGACCACGCCGGAAATTCACGGATATCTTATCTACCGTAGCCTGTGCCGCTTCTAGCATTTCCTCTTTCTTAGCCGGAACGGTCATATCAGAGATCGATACCGTCATCGCCGCCCTGGTTGAATATTTATATCCTGTCGATTTAATTAAGTCAAGCACCTCAGCAGTTCTTACCGCACCGTGGATGTTAATGACTTTTTCCAGAATCTGCTTCAGCTGTTTCTTGCCTACATGGAAATCTACTTCCAGTTTCAATAGATTCTCCGGATTACTTCTATCTATATATCCCAGATCCTGCGGAAGAATTTCATTAAACAGAAATCTTCCCAATGTAGATTCAACATTGCCGCTCACAACTTCGCCATCAGGCGCAGTCTTGGTCACTCGAACCGTAATTCTCGCATGCAGTGTACACGCACCATTCTCATAGGCAAGAATCGCCTCATTTACATTCTTAAAATATTTGCCCTCTCCGACTGCTCCGGGTCTCTCCTGTGTCAGATAGTAGATACCAAGCACCATATCCTGTGAGGGAACTGCCACCGGTCCGCCGTCGGAAGGTTTCAACAGGTTGTTCGGTGAAAGGAGCAGGAAACGGCATTCCGCCTGTGCCTCCACCGATAACGGAAGGTGGACCGCCATCTGGTCTCCGTCGAAGTCAGCATTGAAAGCCGTACATACGAGCGGATGCAGTTTGATCGCCTTGCCTTCTACCAGAATCGGCTCAAATGCCTGGATACCGAGCCTGTGCAGCGTGGGGGCGCGGTTCAACATAACCGGATGTTCTTTGATCACTTCCTCAAGCACATCCCACACCTGCGTATCCAGTCTCTCAACCAGTTTCTTGGCATTCTTGATGTTCTGTGAGATGCCTCTGGACACCAGTTCTTTCATAACAAAAGGTTTGAACAGTTCGATCGCCATCTCTTTGGGCAGACCGCACTGATAGATTTTTAACTCCGGACCTACCACGATAACGGAACGTCCCGAATAATCCACACGCTTGCCGAGCAGGTTTTGACGGAAACGTCCGGATTTGCCTTTTAACATGTCAGACAAGGACTTAAGCGCCCTGTTGCCGGGACCCGTTACCGGACGGCCTCTCCTGCCGTTGTCGATTAACGCATCCACTGCTTCCTGGAGCATTCTCTTCTCGTTACGCACGATAATGTCAGGCGCTCCAAGCTCTAGCAGCCTTTTCAGACGATTATTTCTGTTGATAATCCTTCTATATAAATCATTTAAGTCGCTCGTCGCAAAACGACCGCCGTCCAGCTGAACCATAGGACGAAGATCTGGTGGAATGACTGGAATCGCATCCATGATCATCCATTCGGGCTGATTTCCCGACTCCCTGAAAGCCTCTACCACTTCCAGTCTTTTGATAATACGGGCACGCTTCTGTCCGGTAGACTCCCGCAGACCCTCTTTTAATTCCGCTGCTTCTGCCTCTAAGTCGATCGCCTCAAGCAATTCCTTGATCGCCTCCGCGCCCATACCGACACGGAACTTATTCCCCCATGCGTCCCTGGCATCCTGATACTCTTTTTCAGAGAGGACCTGCTTATATTCCAGATCACTCTCACCGCCATCCAGCACGATATAGGAAGCAAAGTACAGCACTTTCTCCAGCACTCTCGGGGACAGGTCGAGGATCAGGCCCATACGGCTGGGAATGCCTTTGAAATACCAGATATGGGAAACCGGCGCCGCCAGTTCAATATGTCCCATACGCTCCCTGCGGACGCTTGCCTTCGTAACCTCAACGCCGCATCGGTCGCAGACTACGCCTTTATACCGTATCTTCTTATATTTACCGCAGTGGCACTCCCAGTCTTTGCTGGGGCCGAAGATCCTCTCACAGAACAGACCTTCCTTCTCCGGTTTCAATGTTCGATAATTAATGGTTTCCGGCTTCGTCACTTCGCCTCTCGACCATTCTCTGATTTTCTCGGGTGATGCCAATCCAATTCTGATGGCATCAAATGTCATAGGTTGATAAGTTTCCTGTTTCATTTCTGACATCTTATATCACCATGCTCCTTCCAGATTCTATATTTAGGTGGCGTCCTATGACGTCTTAGAAAATCCCTGCCTCTTCCTCTGCGAAATCAGCATCCAGTTCCAGCTCATCCTCTGTGGGTTCTTCTTCCTCCTCGCTGGTGACAAGCTCTCCGCTGTCTTCGTCAAACTCCTGTTTCTGGTATCCCATGGAGCCAAGAGAATCTTTCTCATAGTCATAATTTCTGGAATCACCCTCGATCTCATAACGGTAATCGTTCTCGCCGTAATCGATCGTTTCCATGATTTCTACTTCCGTATGGTCATCGCGCAGCACTCTCACATCCAGACCGAGGGACTGTAATTCTTTCAGCAGTACCTTAAAGGACTCCGGCACTCCGGGTTCGGGGATATTGTCGCCCTTGATGATCGCTTCGTAAGTCTTGACACGTCCTACTACATCGTCGGACTTCACGGTAAGGATTTCCTGCAGGGTATAGGCTGCACCATATGCCTCTAATGCCCATACCTCCATCTCTCCGAAACGCTGACCGCCAAACTGCGCTTTACCACCGAGCGGCTGCTGCGTTACCAAGGAGTAAGGACCCGTGGAACGCGCATGGATCTTATCGTCTACCAGGTGATGCAGCTTCAGGTAATGCATATGTCCGATCGTAACCGGAGAGTCAAAATACTCGCCCGTTCGACCATCACGCAGCTTGACCTTACCGTCCCTGGAGATCTCCACGCCTTTCCACACCTCGCGCTGATCCCTGTTCTCATACAGGTATTCCATGATCTCGTCTGACAGATCATCCTTGTGTTTCGCCTCAAATTCTTCCCATTCAAGATTCACATAATCGTTCGCCAGTTCCAGTGTATCCGCGATATCGCCTTCTTTCGCGCCGTCGAACACAGGCGTTGCCACGTTAAAGCCGAGCGCTTTAGCCGCCAGGGACAAATGAATCTCCAGTACCTGTCCGATATTCATACGGGAAGGCACGCCAAGCGGATTCAAAACGATATCCAGCGGACGTCCATTCGGCAGATAAGGCATATCCTCTACCGGAAGCACACGGGAAACAACACCCTTGTTACCGTGACGTCCGGCCATCTTATCACCTACTGAAATTTTTCTCTTCTGTGCAATATAGATGCGGACCGCCTGATTCACGCCCGGAGACAGTTCATCACCATTCTCCCTCGTAAACACCTTGGCATCCACAACGATCCCGTACTCGCCGTGGGGCACTTTCAAGGAGGTATCCCTTACCTCTCTCGCTTTCTCACCAAAAATCGCGCGGAGCAGTCTTTCTTCCGCTGTCAGTTCCGTCTCTCCCTTCGGAGTAACCTTGCCGACTAATATATCACCGGCGCGCACTTCCGCACCGATACGAATAATTCCTCTGTCATCCAGGTCTTTGAGTGCGTCGTCACCTACGCCCGGAACATCTCTTGTAATCTCCTCCGGTCCTAACTTGGTATCGCGCGCCTCCGCCTCATATTCTTCGATGTGCACGGAAGTATAGACATCTTCCTGCACTAATCTCTCACTTAAAAGTACCGCATCTTCGTAATTGTAGCCTTCCCACGTCATGAAACCGATCAGCGGGTTCTTGCCAAGCGCCAGCTCACCGCCCGACGTAGACGGACCGTCAGCGATCACCTCACCCTGTGCCACATGGTTGCCCTTAAAGACAATAGGCTTCTGATTATAGCAGTTGGACTGGTTGCTTCTGGTAAATTTGGACAAATGGTATTCGTCCTTCTCCCCATCGTCATAAGTCATCCGGATCGTGTCAGCAGAAACATAATCGATCGTACCCGCTTTCCTTGCTATCACGCAGACACCGGAGTCAACAGCCGCCTTGGGCTCCATACCCGTTCCGACCGTGGGCGCCTCCGTGAAAAGAAGCGGCACTGCCTGTCTCTGCATGTTAGAACCCATAAGCGCACGGTTCGCGTCGTCGTTCTGTAAGAACGGGATCAGCGCCGTAGCCACGGAAAAGACCATCTTCGGCGACACATCCATATAGTCAAACATCGTCTTCGGATATTCCTGCGTCTCGTCTTTGTAACGTCCCGACACGCTGTTACGCGTAAAATATCCCTCTTTGTCAAGCGGCGCAGACGCCTGTGCCACATGATAGTTATCCTCTTCGTCCGCCGTCATATAGACAACTTTATCCGTAACGCGCGGATTCTGCGGATCGGACTTATCGATTTCACGATAAGGAGCTTCCACAAATCCGTACTCATTGATCCTTGCGTAAGATGCGAGCGAGTTGATCAGACCGATATTCGGACCTTCGGGCGTCTCAATCGGGCACATTCTGCCGTAATGCGTATAATGCACATCCCGGACCTCGAATCCGGCTCTGTCCCGCGACAGACCACCCGGTCCGAGCGCGGAGAGACGTCTCTTGTGCGTCAGCTCGCCTAACGGGTTATTCTGATCCATGAACTGTGACAGCTGTGAAGAGCCAAAAAACTCTTTGACCGCCGCCTGCACCGGCTTGATGTTGATGAGTACCTGCGGTGAAATCTCCTCCGCGTCATGGGTCGTCATTCTCTCACGTACCACTCTCTCCAATCTGGACAGACCGATACGATACTGGTTCTGTAACAATTCACCAACCGCACGGATACGCCTGTTGCCCAAATGGTCAATGTCGTCATCGTTGCCGATTCCGTACTCCAGATGAATATTATAATTAACGGAAGCAAGAATATCTTCCTTCGTGATATGTTTCGGGATCAGTTCATGCACATTCTTCCGGATCGCCTCTGCAAGCATCTCCGGATCATCGCTGTACTCATCCAGAATCTGCCGCAATACAGGATAGTATACTAACTCCGTAACGCCAAGCTCCCTTGGATTACACTCTACAAAGTTCGTGATGTCCACCATCATATTAGAGAGGACTTTGACATTCTTCTCCTCTGTCTGAACCCATACATAAGGAATTGCCGCATTCTGGATAGCATCAGCCATCTCGGCAGTCACTTTCTCCCCCGCCTGCGCCATAACCTCACCGGTCAGGGTATCCACGACATCTTCCGCCAGAATGTGGTGTCTGATTCTATTCCTAAACATTAATTTCTTATTAAATTTATATCTGCCGACCTTCGCAAGATCATATCTTCTGGGGTCAAAAAACATAGAGTTGATCAGACTTTCCGCACTCTCCACGCTCAAAGGCTCGCCTGGACGGATCTTCTTATATAATTCAAGCAGACCTTCCTGATAGTTCTCGGAAGTATCCTTCGCAAAACTCGCCTCAATCTTTGGTTCGTCACCAAACAGTTCCCTGATCTCATCATTGGAACCGACGCCCAGCGCACGGATCAACACCGTGATCGGAACTTTTCTCGTCCGGTCAACGCGCACATAAAATACATCATTCGAGTCTGTCTCATACTCTAACCATGCCCCACGATTCGGGATGACTGTGGAAGAAAATAATCTTTTACCGATCTTATCATGTCCGATTCCATAGTAAATGCCCGGAGAACGCACTAGCTGACTGACAATAACACGTTCCGCGCCGTTGATCACGAAAGTGCCCGTAGCAGTCATAAGCGGCAGATCACCCATGAAAATCTCATGCTCCGTGATCTCGTCTTTCTCCTTATTGATCAAACGGACTTTGACCTTAAGGGGCGCTGCGTAAGTAGCATCTCTTTCTTTGCATTTCTCAATCGAATATTTAACGTCTTCTTCACATAATTCGAAGTCTACGAACTCCAGACTCAGATGCCCGCTGTAGTCCGAAATAGGAGAGATGTCATCGAAAACTTCCTTCAAGCCTTCTGTCAGAAACCATTGATAAGAGTCCTTCTGGACCTCGATCAGATTTGGCATCTCCAGAACTTCCTTCTGTCGTGCATAGGTCATACGCGTATTTCTGCCGGCGGCAGTCTTGCGAATCCTGTTCTTTTCCATCGACAATTTCACCCCGTTCTTTATAATCTAGCGCTTATTGATCGGAAAAATGATGCAAATAAGCATACCACACCACAATAGTGCATTATCCATTCTACTACAACTTTTTGGGAGAGTCAACGATTATTTTCCAGAAATATTCAGAAGATTTTGAAGATTTTGGAACAGAAAATAGTAGCGCCAACAAGCATAAAACCGTCCATGCAGGCAGTGCTGCAGCACATGCCGACGATGAACGGTCTTTTGTACTTATGATTGATCCGGTCGGATTATTTCAAAGTAACCTTAGCGCCCTCAGCCTCTAACTTGCCCTTGAGTTCATCAGCCTCTTCCTTGGTAGCTGCCTCTTTTAATACCTTCGGAGCGGAATCAACTAAGTCTTTCGCTTCCTTCAAGCCAAGACCTGTTGCCTCACGGACAACTTTGATTACCTTAACCTTATTCGGACCAACTTCTGTCAGCTCAACGTCAAACTCTGTCTTCTCCTCAACTTCTGCTGCGCCTGTATCGGCTGCTGCAACGACAACGCCTGCTGCCGCAGATACGCCGAACTCTTCTTCACATGCTTTCACCAAATCATTTAATTCTAATACGGTCAGCTCTTTGATCGCATCAATCATTTCCTGAGTAGATAATTTTGCCATTATTGTTTACCTCCGTTATTTTTGTTGTAATGTGATTGATAAATATTGCTGCTTCTTATTCCGCTGCGGGAGTCTCTGCTGTGGCCGCTTCCTCAACAGGAGCCTCTGCTGCAGGCGCTTCTTCTACGGGAGCTGCCTCTGCGGATGCCTCCCCAGCCGGAGCTTCTGCTGCACACTCGGATGCGCCGCCTTTTTCCGCTAACTGCTTCATGACACGTGCAAAATTGGTAATCGGTGACTGGATGCTTCCAAGCAGCTTGGACAACAGTTCTTCCCTGGAAGGAATCTTGGAAATATTCTCGATTCCGGCAGCATCGTAAACCGTACCTTCCACAACGCCGCCCTTAACCTCAAGGGCATTCGCTGTCTTCGCGAATTTGCATAAAACTCTTGCGGGCGCGGTAGCGTCTTCCGTGGAAATAGCAACTGCGCTGGGACCTTCCAGATACTCCGTCAGAGCTTCACATGCCGTACCCTTAAATGCAAAATTCATCATTGTGTTTTTGTAAACCTTGTAGCTGATTCCGGCTTCACGAAGCTGTTTACGAAGCTCTGTATCCTGCTCTACCGTAAGTCCGCGATAATCAACCAGTACAACCGACTGCGCATCTTTGATCGCCGCTGAAATCTCTTCTACAATCGGTTTTTTCAGTTCGACTTTTGCCATTATATTTACCTCCTTATAGATTTTACGCCGAAAGGAGTCCTCTATCAAAAAATCCCTCCTAAAGACAGGAAGGATCTGTTTACAAAGTAACTCATCTCCTCGGTAGGCGGATTCTTACGCCGGCAATACGGCACCTACTGTCTTCGGCATGGTTGTAACAACCTTCGATAATATAGCACACATTCTTTATGACTGTCAAGCCTTAATTCATATTTACACCCTTCTGACATTTGTGCCATTTTAATCTGCATTCCTGTCACAGACTGTCAATGCGCCTCTTATTTTTTGTATTTTCACGTATGATTTCACTCTGCATCTGCGCCATCTCCTGCGCCGTATAGAAACGTGCGCCGAAGCTGTTCATATACTTTGCATATTTGATTTTGTCCCGGTCTATATAGGTAGAGCCGTCCTTCTCATAAGTGTAATCCGGCACTCCATCTTTCGTCGTCTCAAAAAAGGCAGCAAAATCCTCCTCATCAATCTCACCCACGAGCAAATCTTTCCAGAAATTCTCATGCGCCGCAAACCGCAGATTGGCATCCTGTGGAAACCGCTGTAGAAATGCCATGACTCTCTCGTACTGCCCCTTTTCCGTATAAGAGAAACTCCACAGATCCTTATTGATCCATCTCGTACCGTCGAAGTAAGCCTCCTTGCAGGAAATGCCATCCTGCCCGTAAGCCGTGATATACCAATGCTTGTGCTTCGGATCATCAGTAGGGTAACTGCATTTTGTGACCTCGTCCGTCAGAAGCGCAGCCGCGTCCACTGCAGCCGTCTCGGTCGTCATCTCAGTCATTGTCTCTGTCAAAATTTCCGTCGAACCCTGCGCCACGGTTGCCGCAGTGCTTTCTGACACATCTGTCGCTTTCTCTGTGTCAGGCATGCCATTCTCCTCGGCCCGCCTCATCGCTTCCATCTCCGCCAGCTTCTTTAACTCCTCGATCTGTGCCTCCACTTCCTCACGCAGCGTCTCCTCCGCCGCATCAAATTTCTCCAGAAACGTCTTCCATTCCTCAATCGAAAACTCCTGCGCCCCTATCTGAAATTTCGGCTGGATAGTGCCTTTCTTAATATTCTCCGCCATCTCCGCCAGCTTCTCAAGAATCTGCTCCCTATATGACTTCGGCATATCCGCATTTTCTTCCGTTTCCTTACCCTCTGCCTTCTGTGGCTCCGCCTCCTGCGCATCCTTCATCTGCCCGCGCGTTGCCCATGCCTGTTCTTCCCTGCTATATGATGCCTTTCGCTGCTCTTCCCTTTCATGCACCGCCCTTAGCTGCTCTTCCCTTCCGCCCCCTGCCAGCAGAAGTGCCCCGAAGTCTTGTACATTCTCGCCTTTCTTCGAGCAATTCTTATAATAATTCTCCGTAATACACCGATTTCCAATCAACTCAGTCCGACTACCCATTCCGCTATCCTCCCTCTGTAGCAATATTCTGATTTAATTCAGGTATCAAAACTCTATATTATAAGTTGAAAATACAAAGTTTATCGAAAAAACTTTCGACACCCAAATCCTAATTTATAATCTTTCCTATAGTTAATACGAATCACCCACTCAAAAAGTTTCACTTTTCACAACTTTTTATTTTTCCTCAATGGGAAGAATGCACGTTCCATGCATTCTTCCAAACATGACATAGTGATACTTAGACACCGTACTTTGGTGTCTTAGTATCACTTCATGTTTTCTTCAATGTTTTCTTCCTGTTCTGACATCCGAGTTTGCGAAGCAAATCTCGCAATCGAGTTACGCTCGATTTTTTACCAGGTCACATACCCTTCCTCATCAATCCGCACTCCGCCGGACAAGCTCTGCATATAATTTATGACCCGCTGCTTCTCTTCCCCCTGCAGGAGCATTGTCTGGCTTCCGGTCTGTTTGCAGGGAATAAACTGATAGCTCTGTAATCCTTCCGCATTCAGGGTAATTTTGATCATTCCGGTGTCCATCGTCTTGGAATTAAACCAGAAATTACCGAGGCTGTACATGACTGGCACGCCCTGGACAACGCTGATCGGCTGCAGGCAATGCGGATGCGCCCCGATGATGAGGTCTGCGCCCGCCGCGACCACCTCTGGAGCCTGTTTCTCCTGCGCCCAATCGGTTGCTGCCTCGTTCTCCGTTCCCCAATGAAGGTAAACAATCACAAAATCACTGTTCTCCTTTGCCTCCCGAATCGTCTCTAACAGGTTATCACCGTTCCAGCACCGGAACACTCCTGCCAAAGTGTCCGTCGCGCCCCTGGTATCCGGATTGTCCAGCCTCTCAATCTGAGTCGCCGCCACGAACGCAATTTTCATATTATTAATGATATAGTAAACCGGTCTGCGTGCCTCCTGAAGATTACGACCAGCGCCCACATAAGTGATTCCGGCTTTTTCCAAGGTCTCCATCGTATCGATAAATGCATTCTCGCCGTAGTCAAAAGCGTGATTATTCGCAAGCGATACGATGTCCACACCCATATCATTTAAGAAAGATACCGTGGCAGGTTTCGCGCGAAATGTGAATTTCTTATCCTGCAGCGGCTCGCCCCTGTCCGAATAAGGAAATTCGTTATTGACCATCATGATATCCGCACTTTTCATCTCGGCAAGCAGACTCGGAAGAATGCCGTTTGCAATATCTCCATTCCCCACTACATTACTCATAATGGCGTAATTCGCATCAAACAGGATATCTCCCGCAAAAGTGATTGTGACCTGTTCCGGATCGGCTGCATCCTTGGCGTAGATATTATTCTCTACCATGTACTCCGAATCATTTAAAACATTCACGTACTTATCGTTCGCGTTCAGGATTTCTTCGATCTGCACTTCTTCCGTCACGCTGGTTCCATTCACCACACGTTCCTTGGTAAGCTGAAAATGGTTATTCTTCGTTCTAGCAGGTTCAACAATCCATCGGTATGTTGCAAAAACCGAGACACCCACTATGATCACGATGCTAAACGTCAGTACAAAAGGTCTCAAGAAATGCCGGCGCACACTGACTCTATTACGTTTTCTTTGTTTTTTTCTTTTTTTACCCATGCCCCCATTATAACATAAAAATATATGCCGCAACGCAAAACTTTCTGCCGAATGTTATATTACTTTCATGCCGTTAGCGCACCCATGGCGTACAACCAAAAACCCCTATATCATTTCTGATATAGAGGTCTAAATTGCATCATTTATTTGGGCTTGCTGATTTTCCGTTGCCAAAATGTTGCCATTTTTATTTGTCTCTATAGTGAGAACCACATTGAACAATTTTTATCGTATTATCTTCTATGCGATAGACAATACGATTTGCATCATCTATTCGCCGACTCCAATAAGATGCCAAATCACCGCTTAACCTTTCTGGTTTTCCTATCCCTTCATACCCGTTCCGATCAATGTCTTTCAACAGTTGAAGAATGCGCTTCAATGTCTTCTTATCCTGCTTCATCCAGTATTCGAAATCTTCCCATGCTGCATCCGACCATGACTTAATCATCCAGCTTTACCTCATGCACCGTACCGCCTGTAGTTTCCATCTGTGCCACAGATTTTCTAAGTCTATCCATATTTTCCTGAGAATAAAATG
>JAMPGN010000105.1 GCA_023663915.1 Eubacterium sp.
GGCAGTCCCATTAAGCATGGGGCTTGGGATCTTGGTATATGATGCGACATATGGAAATGACGTGCTGACGACGGTGAGCATGGCGGGCGGATGTCTGGTGATCTGCGCGGTCATGGAAGTAATCTATGATTTTGATATCAAGAGTTTTTGCAAACATCTTGTGTCCAGTGGTATAGCCGTCGTGGGAGTTGTTTTAATTTTTCTGGTTTTCTACATGGACTTATTCGGGTATGATGATTATATTCCGGAGGTTGGCGAAGTGGACAGCATTGCCGTGAATGTGGACTATTACGGGGAGTTTTGGAATGAAGATTACGGTTATGTCAGTCCGGCGGAGTTTTCCGAAGAGCACATGTACCTTACCGACGTGGAGCCGGCGCTTAAGCTGGCGGACAAGTCGAGAGTGGAAAATGTGGAGGATATGTCCGATCCGAGGAATGTCTATGTATTGTACCGCCTCAAGTCGGGCAGGAGAGTGGGAAGGCGTTTCTTCGTTGATTTTGGCGATCCGGGCAGCGAGGAACTGATGAACAGAATCGTTGGGACGAAGGAGTTTAAAGAGGGGACGTATCAGATTCTGACGGATGGGGATACTCTGGGAAATGCGATTTCCATGACCTATAGCAACGGGGCGACCAATGTTGCGCTTCCGGCAGAAGATGCGCAGAAACTGCGTGAGGCTTACATAAAGGATATGGAGAAGTTTGATTTTTCGCTTGCAGTCAATGAGTTCCCGTGCGGGCGCATTGTTATGGGATTTCCAAACTGGTTCAGCATAAGACTTGATGTGTATGACAGTTTTGAGAATACGATCGCGTATTTACAGTCCAAGGAGGCTTATGATCCGGTGGAGCTGAATCCGGAAGACATTGCGGACATCACGATCACGAATTTCCATTACGAACTGCAGGATAGCGGAAATTATGACGATATGATTACGCCACTCGCCTATGGCAATACGGTAAATGCGGTGGCGACAAGGGTTGCGGATTCGGCTTTTGATGGCGATACGTCGGTCACGGAGACTTTTACAGACAAGGAAGATATCGCGCAGATTGTTCCGCATATCTATCCGGCGTACATGGCTTCGGCATGGAACCATTACGGCGATCTGGATGATAATTATGATATTTATATTACGTTCCGGAAAGATACGACTTATCCGTATGACAGGAGCCAGTTTGGCGTATATTATAAATTCTATACGGGACAAGATCCGGATTTTGTGAAAGAAGCGACTGCATTTGAAGCTGGAGAAGAGTGAGCGGCTGCGCTTGAGATCGGTGAAGAATGGGAGATTGCGTTGGAGGTCGGTGAAGAGCGTGGGATTGCGTTTAAAGCGGAGAAGAATGTGAAACGGTATTTAAAGCGAGAAAGAAAGAGCTATTGATAAGTGAGGAAGGAATGGCGATGAGGACGGGACAGGGAGAACCTGTGATCAGTGTCAAAGATTTATATAAAATCTACCGGGTCGGGGAGACGAAGGTGCGGGCATTAAACGGCGTTAGTTTTAGCATCAACCGCGGAGACTTCTGCTCCATCGTGGGAACTTCCGGTTCCGGTAAATCCACGCTCCTCAATATGTTGGCTGGATTGGAGAGGCCGACGAAGGGCGAGATCGTGATCGCAGGAGAGCATATGGAGACGAAAACAGAGAATCAGCTTGTGGCGTTCAGACGGGAGCATATCGGGTTTATTTTTCAGTCTTTTAATTTGATGGGAACCATGAATGCGATTGAGAATGTGGCGCTGCCGCTCACTTTTCAAGGGATGGACAAGAAGACGCGCAATGCGAGGGCGGAGGCGATGATCGAACTGGTAGGTTTAAGCGACCATAAGAAACACCGCCCAAACCAGATGTCGGGCGGACAGCAGCAGCGTGTCGGCGTGGCGAGGGCGCTTGTGGTGGAGCCGGAGATCATTTTTGCGGACGAACCGACGGGCAATCTGGATTCCAACACTTCGGTGGAAGTGATGAACCTGATGAAAAGGATCGTGCGGGAGAAAAACCAGACGTTGGTCATGGTAACGCACGATAATTATCTTGCCGGTTTTGCCGATATCGTCCTCCGGATCAAGGATGGAAAGATTATCGAGATCGAGGACAGGCGCGGCATGGATATGCCGGATGAGATTGAGGCGAAGGTATGAGGCGGGTCAGCCAGTTTATCATATTGTAGATTTGTTAATAGGTTCATTCTAGGTTAGTTCATAGGATTCGGGTGTCAAAAGCCCCATAATATAAGTTGAGAGGACAGACTGCACAATCTGCCAGCTAAAGTTTATTGAAGGAGCTTTTGACATCGAAATCTTCATAGAAAGAAAAGGGTAAGGTCTAAAGGGAGCGGATAACAGAAATGAAAAAAAGAGAACGGAATGAGGGAAGACGATTCATAGGAAGGAAGGCGGGAAGACTTCTGACTGCTGCTGCGTGCGTGCTGGCTGCGGCTTTCGGTGTTTCATCCATACCGTATATGCCAGAGGCAATGCCTTATGTTGAGGCGACTGGCGGCTCTGTAACCCAGAATCCGGCCGGAGATCAGAAATTAGACCAGAGTTCGGGCAATGTGGAGAATGTCAGCGGCAATACGACTAATACAGTCAACACGGTCAACCGTACTTCCGACAGCATCATCAACGATGACGACAGGGCGGATGCAGATGCGGACATGCTCTACTATATGCAGAGTCTGGAAGTGCGCTATCATCTTGATGCGAAGGTGATGGAGAACCTTCATAAAGTGTTCGACAGCGCGGTATATTATATTGCGAATACAGAGATGTCCGTCACGGAGCTGTGGGCGTATGTCGCGCAGACGAAATCGACCATGGAATCTACTGCCGTGGCGACGGTGTCCATGACCACCAGCGAGTTTCTTCAGGTGGGCGACAACTGGCAGACCCCGACCGTCAGCGCGGGACAGAAAGTATCGATTGTGCTTCCGATCATGAACTTTGGAACGGAAGAGTTAAATGATCTGATTATAGAGCCGCAGACGTCTACTGTCGTGTCGGAATGGCCTTTTGAGCCGGATATGACAAATTACTTACAGACAGAGCCGTACATTCCGGGTAATAAGACCAAAGAAGCAGCCATGGAGAACCGTCGTGAGTTTACTTTTATTTTTACGGTCAGAAGCGACGTCATGAGCGGCTATTATCCGTTAAAATTTAATGTCTCGTACACCAAAGCAGGCGTCCGGTGCGAAGAGCCGGCGGAACTTACGGTGTATGTGAAGACGATCGGCAAGCCGGGCAGCGGTATCATTGGCGGAAGCGGACAGGAGGCAACGGGCGCGAAGCCGCGTATTGTCGTGACCGGTTTTGAGACCGAACCTGCGGAAGTTTTTGCGGGAGATACGTTTACACTGACGATACATGTACAGAATACCGCCAAAGACCTTGCGGTGACAAATGTGCTTTTTGATATGCAGGCGGCTACGGAAGGGGAAGACAAGACGAACACTTATTCCGCATTCCTGCCTACGTCCGGTGCGAGTTCCGTCTATATGGACACGATCGGGGCGAATACGGCGGCGGATATCGTGATTGAAATGACGGCAAAAGCCGATCTTGCGCAGAAACCGTATGTATTGGATGTCAATATGAAATATGACGCGGGTGTCATGTTTGACTTAACGGATAAGGCGAGCGTGTCCATCCCGATTTTGCAGGAGAGCCGTTTCGATACGAGTATACCGGAGGTAGTTCCCACGGATATTACGGTGGGCGGGCAGTCTAATGTGATGTTCAGTATCTATAATACGGGAAAGACGACGCTCTACAATGTGCAGGTGAAGTTCCTGGCGGATTCGATTGATGAAGCGTCTGCTTTTGTGGGAAATCTGCAATCCGGCGCGACGGGAAATGTTGATGTTATGTTAACTGGAATTGCGGCGACCATGGACGATGGCACGATTACGATGGAGATTTCCTATGAGGACGATGCGGGGAATGTAACGTCTACGGAGAAGCCGATCACGTTGTATGTGACGGAAGAGTTTTACGACGATATGATGATCGGGGATGACATGATGATGGGTGACGATATGATGATGGAGGAAGAGACAGGACCGAAGAAGGGGCTTATTATCGGCATCGTGGCTAGTGCGGTTGTGGCGGTCATTGTTATTGCTGCGGTGGTCATCGGTCTGCGCAAGAAACAGAAAGCGGCGAAACTGCTTGCGGATGATCTGCTGGATCTGGAAAAAGATCTTGACGGTGAGAGCGAAAGTAAATCGTAGAAGGGAAGAGCAGACGGCGGTAGCAGGAGTGGAGTGATATATGAGATTCCTTGACTTGCTGCGGATGAGCAGCAGTAACTTATGGAAAAGAAAAGTGAGGACTGTGCTGACAGTTTTAGGCGTGGTGATTGGCGTTGCATCGATTGTAGTCATGATCTCTTTAGGGTTGGGCTTGAGTCGTTCGCAGATGGAACAGATGGAATCCTATGGCAGCCTGACGCAGATCACAGTGTATGAACCGTGGAATAATGACAGTTCGGAAGAAAAGCGGCTGGATGACGATCTTGTCCGGGAAATAGAGGGAATGGAGTATGTGGAGTCGGTGTGGCCGATTCTGGAAAGTTCCGCGATCGCCAAGTATGGCAGTTATGAAGGATATCTGCAGATCAGAGGTATGCCGAAGGAAGCATTTGCACAGATGGATATCAACGTCGGGGAAGGACGGCTGCCCGGCGAAGACGAGAAATTGACATTTTTCTATGGCAATGAGGTGATCCAGAATTTCTATAATTCCAAAGGAAGCGGCGGGAGTTATTGGGAGACGGGCGTTTTGCCGGATATTGATTTGATGAACGATACCATTTTTGTTATTTTTGATACGAACGCGTATTATTCCGCAGGGGGCACGACGGAGGACGGGCAGACCATACCGCCGCCCAAAAAGTATATGATCGAGGCATGTGGTGTGGAGGAAACGATTGAAGACAACTGGTCGCAGTACGGCTGGTATACGTTCTGCGATATTGACCAGTTGATCCCGCAGCTCAAGAAAATGTTTAAGAATAAAGTGATTCCCGGTCAGCCGCAGACGAAGACGGGCAAGCCTTATAAAGAGATCTTTTACAGTGAGCTGGATGTCAATGTGGATACGATGGATCATGTCATGGAAGTGCAGAATTATCTGACGGATTTAGGCTATGAGGCTTACAGCAATGCGGAGTGGGTGGAGTCAAACCAGAAGACCATGGCTACCATTCAGATGGTGCTTGGCGGTATCGGTGCGGTATCGTTATTTGTGGCGGCGATCGGTATTACCAACACGATGATGATGTCTATCTATGAGCGGACGAAAGAGATCGGTGTCATGAAGGTGCTTGGATGCGATCTTAGGAACATCCGAAGTCTCTTTCTGATGGAGGCAGGGTTTATCGGATTGATCGGGGGCATCATCGGACTGATCTTGAGTTTTACGATTTCCACGGTGATGAATAAACTGGCGCAGGCGACGGGGGAGTACGGGAGCGGGATTTCCTATATTCCGTTCTGGCTTGTATTATTGTCGCTTGTGTTTGCGATACTGGTGGGCATGATTGCGGGATTTTTCCCGGCAAGAAGGGCTATGAAACTTAGTCCGCTGGCGGCAATTCGGAATGAGTAATAAGGGAGGACGCTCCGGCGGAAGTATATTCCGTATGAGCCGCGCTCTCGCTCCGCAAAATGCGTAGCGGACACTAAGCTCGTGAGTTGCTTTGCAACTCAAAACCTCGCTAAGTGCCGACGCATTTTGAGGGGCTCTTACGAAATATACTTCCGCCGGAGCTGGCTGTTGAGGGCGGTAGCGATATGTGCGTTACGAAGAGGAAATGGTTATGAAATGTAGAAGGGTGAAAAAATATTTTATAAGGTTGGCGGCAGCCGCTTGTATGATTGTTTTCTTGATGGGGTGTGGGAAGACAGAGGGAGCGGCGGCTGGACAGGATGTTGAGGGGCAGGATATTGAGGAATTTCCGGATGGGGATTATGTGTCGGAAGACGGCGTGAGCGACGGAGAGGGAGACGTGAGCGGTACGGATACGGGAAGCGGTGTCGTTGACGGCGGCTTGGAGAATGGAGCAGATGAGCCAGAGAGCGCGTTGAATCGTGTTGACGCGTCGGGAGCGGGTGATGCCGGGCAGAGTGGCACAAGAGAAGGTGTTTTGGAGGTACCTGAGGGCGGTAGGAGATTGACGGCGGAGGAATTGCGAGAATATAGTGAATGGGTGAAGGGACAGTCGGTATATGGATTTTTACTGTCGGATTGGCAGGTGCCTACGCAGGTTGATTTGTTCGAGGTGATCTATAGTGGCGCGGGGATTTCGCATGAGGGGACGAAGGAGCAGAAGCAGGCATTTCTGGATCGATATGGACAGGAAGAGATCTATACGGACTTTCTGGTGATCGACAGGGCGGATATGAATGCTTTTTTGCTTGAAAAAGTGGGGTTGACGTATGATGAGATGCTTGCGAAGGGGAATACAGGGCTGGAAGGGATTTATTATCCAGAGCTGGATTGCTTTTGTCTGGAAGCGGGCGATACGAATTATTGTATGTTTGAGTGCACGGACGGCGTGATCAATGAGGAAGGGACGATTGTTACACTGTGTTTTGAGAGTGACAGTGATTGGGTGAAGAAGTGTGAGACCAGGGTAAATATAGCTGGCGGCACGAAGGCGATTCTTGGGAATCATATTGTGGAAGGCGATGTGGTCAATGTGAATGTGGGGTTGTCAGCAGATGTGCCAACGGAAATGGTTTGTCTGATTGAGAAGTCGGTGTTTGAGAATTTGCATACGGATGCGGATGCCTCGGCGGTGGAGAATGATTATGTACTTGGGGATTGGAGCAAGATCACGAAGGAGGCATTGCAGGGGACGTGGTATCATCACCCGAAGGATGCGGGCGATAACAAAGAATATGATGTGATATTGCGGTTGGACGGGGACGACGCGATTGTCTATTATCCGTCGGTAACGTTTTACGGAGAAACGCGTTATGAGTGGGATGTGGTGGATAGGAGTGATAGGGGCTTGTGCCCGGAACTTGCGATCTACTGGCGTGGAACACATGACGGCGAACTCGCATGGTACATACTCGGCATTTCCGATGCAAGGGATTATTTCTGGTGTAACGGGGAAGTGTTTTATAAACAGTAGAATCATTCAGATAGAATAAAGAAGACTTTCTGTGTGCATACTAACCATAAAAGCGGTTGCGCACAGGAGGTTTTTTTATGGCTATGAAATTGAGGATTGTAGATGTACATGCAAGAGAAATATTGGATTCCCGTGGAAACCCGACGGTCGAGGCGGAAGTGACAGTGGAAAAGGAGGTAGGCGGGAAGCAGTATGTGGGACGGGCGGCGGTGCCCAGCGGCGCGAGCACAGGACGCTTCGAAGCGGTAGAACTGCGGGACGGCGAGACCAGATATTTCGGACTTGGAACGACGAAGGCGGTAAACAATGTCAATACGAAGATCCGGGAGGCTTTGATGGGAATGAATGCCTTCGATCAAGGGCTGATTGACCGCATTTTGATTGAGCAGGATGGCACGGACAACAAAAGTAATCTGGGAGCGAATGCGACGCTTGGCGTATCCATGGCGTGTGCGAAGGTATGTGCCGAGGCGATGGGGATACCGCTGTACCGCTATCTGGGCGGCGCGTACACAAGGTTTTTGCCGGTGCCGATGATGAATATCCTAAACGGCGGCAAACATGCAGACAACACGGTGGATTTTCAGGAGTTCATGATTATGCCGGTTCAGGCGGAGAGTTTTGCGGACGGACTGCGCATCTGTGCGGAGATTTATCATAATCTGAAAAAAATATGCAATAACAGAGGCTTATCCACCGGAGTGGGTGACGAGGGTGGTTTCGCTCCTTCTCTGCCGGATGCTTTTGCGGTACTTGATCTGATTGTGGAATCCATCAAGGCGGCAGGCTATACACCGGGACAGGATATCAAGATCGCGCTGGATGTGGCGGCATCGGAACTCTACGACGAAGCCGACGGCGTATATCATTTTCCGGGCGAGACGGAGCTGAAACGAAACAGGGACAAGGCTGCAGGAAGCCGTGTCGCGGAGTGTTATGAGGCGGGCGGTGAATATCGTGACGATGAGGGCGAACAGGAGATCACCAGAAGCACGGAGGAGATGGTGGCGTATTATGAGGAGTTGGTAGAGCGGTATCCGATTATCTCCATCGAGGATGGTTTAGCGGAGGACGATTGGGACGGATGGCAGATGATGACAAAGAAGCTGGGGGACAGCGTACAGCTTGTGGGCGACGATCTGTTCGTGACGAACACGAAAAGGCTGGATGCGGGAATTAAGCTGAATGTCGCCAATGCAATTCTTGTCAAGGTCAACCAGATTGGTACGGTCAGTGAGGCGATGGACGCAATCGAGATGGCTCAGAAGAACGGATATAAGGCGGTGATTTCTCATCGGTCAGGCGAGACGGAAGATACCTTTATCGCGGATTTGGCGGTAGCGGTCAATGCCGGGCAGATCAAGACAGGCGCGCCGTGCAGAAGTGACCGCGTGGCGAAGTATAACCAGCTTTTGCGTATCGAGGAGGACTTGGGGAGCGTGGCGTGTTATAAAGAGCCGTTTAATAAGATATGATGTTTCATAAAATATAAAGATAAGTGAATGATTACGGGAAACGACGGTTTGCGGGCTGTCGTTTTTCTGTTATAATAACAGAAGTGACTCCGATGGAGTTCACTTCTGTAAACGCAAATGCAGCGGCTTGTGCCCGGAAAGCGCAATGTGCTTTCCGTCGGCGGCAGGACCGGAGAAGGAGGTTTTTATGAATTTTGATCCAAACAGCAGTTTTTTGTTTCTTCTGGCGGCAGTGGTCATCGCCTTTGTGGTGGCACAGTCAGTCTTTTTTCTTGTGCGGGCATACCGACACGGCGTGTCGATCGGCATGGACAGGGCACAGCTTAAGAAGACCGTATTGTCCACGGCAGTCTTTACGATCGCTCCGGCGATATCCATTTTGCTGGGAATCCTGACCTTGTCCAAGTTTCTGGGAATCCCGCTTCCGTGGATTCGTTTAAGCGTGGTGGGCGCGATCACCTATGAGCTTCCGGCGGCCACTTCCACGGCGACGGCATTAGGGCTTTCCCTCGCGGATACGATCACCGATGCCAAGGCATATACGGCGATCGCGTGGGTTATGACGCTCGGAATCATTCCGGGGATGATTATGATTCCCCTCTGCCTGAAAAAGATACAGGGCGGCATCATGAAGATCAAGAACAAAGACAGCAAGTGGGGAGACTTATTCATGACCTCCCTGTTTCTCGGAATGATCTCGGCATTCCTCGGAATGGTCTTCACCGATGTCCGAAACGGTCTTGCGGGCTGGATACCGATCTTTGTACTACTGTTCTCAGCATTGATGATGGGAATCTGTGGCATTCTCATCAAAGTTTGCAAAATGAAGTGGCTGGAGACTTATGCGCTGTCGATCAGTATGATTCTAGCGATGGTCTTCGCGGTCATCATCACACCCATAATCGGGTAAAAAATCGAGCTAGCGCTCGATTGCGAGATTTGCCTTCGGCAAACTCGAAAGTTGCTGCCGGACATTTTATGGAATACGCGGCTTAAAATATAATTAAGAAAGGGAAATTTTATGAATACATCCTACAACGATAAATCACATTTTTATGGGCGCATCTGGATTGTGACGGCGCTTTTCATGCTTCTTATGGTGCCGACCATCATCTGCCTGTACTACGGCGCATGGCCGGAAGGAACGGCAGTTTTAAAAGGGCTTCTCGGCGTGGCGCCGATCTTCTGGACGGTGGCAGTGATCGAGGTGTTTACCTATGGTCCGATGCTCGGAACAGGCGGTTCTTATCTGGCATTTGTGACCGGAAATATCACGAATATTAAGGCGCCTGCTGCATTAAATGCCATGGAAAATGCGCAGGTCAAACCGGGTTCCGAGGAAGGGGAAGTGATATCCACGCTGGCGATTGCGACGAGTTCCATCGTGACGACGTTGGTAATCGCCGTGGGCGTGCTGCTCTTGTCGGCGCTGACTCCGGTGCTCAATTCTCCGGTCTTAAAACCGGCGTTTGACAACATTCTTCCGGCATTGTTCGGTGGACTGGCAGTGGTATATATCAGCAAAAACTGGAAACTTTCGTTGACGCCGCTCATTTTTATGATCGCCCTGTTTCTGATGGTTCCGTCCCTAGCAGGTTCCGTCGGTGTGCTCGTGCCGGTCGGAGCGCTGATTTCACTTGCGGCGGCGCGGATCATGTATAAGAAGAACTGGATCTGATTTACGGCGGGACAGAGAAAGGCAGGGTTATTCAAATGACAGGACTTACTATTTTGGCAGTGGTGTTGGCAGTTATTGTTGTGCTGATTGTGGTGATCTTCATCCGAACTGTGCTTTTTAAGCCTTATCCGGAACCGGAGATGGTGGAAGAGAAGGTAACGTTAGACGAGGAAAAGATCGTGGAGGATATGTCTGATATGATCCGGTGCAGAACGGTCTCCTATCAGGATAAGTCTCTGATCGACTGGAAAGAGTTTGAGAAATTCCAAATGCTTCTGCAGGAGCGTTTTCCCAAGGTACATAAGGCATTCACTTTGGAAAAGATCGGGGACACCGGATTGTTGTACCACATGAAAGGAAAGAAGAGCGACGAGCCAAGAGTGCTGATGGCTCATTATGATGTCGTTCCAGTGGAGGAGAAAGACTGGGACAAACCCGCCTTTGACGGCATTGTGGAGAACGGATTCATATGGGGAAGAGGAACGCTTGACACCAAGGGAACGCTATGCGGCGTGATGGAAGCGATGGAACAGCTTTTGCAGGAAGGATTTTGCCCGGAACAGGATCTGTACCTGTCTTTTTCGGGGGATGAGGAAGTGGAGGGAAGAAGCTGTCCGGCGATCGTCTCCTATCTGGAACAGAAGAAGATCAAGCCCGCTTTTGTGTTGGACGAAGGCGGGGCGGTTGTCGAGAAAGTATTTCCCGGCGTGAACAAGCCTTGCGCCGTGGTTGGAATTGGTGAGAAAGTGGGTATGAACGTCGAACTCATCATGAAAAGTGAGGGTGGGCACGCATCGACTCCGCCGCCGCACACGATACTTGGTCAGCTTTCGGAAGCGGTGGTGAAGATTGAGAAGCACCCTTTCAAGGCGCAGTTTACCAAACCGGTGAAAGAAATGTTTGATACGCTGGGAAGGCATTCGAGTTTCGGGATGCGCATGATCTTTGCCAACCTGTGGTGTTTCCTGCCCGTGTTAAATGCTTTTTGCAGAAAGTCTGGCGGCGAGCTCAACGCCATGATGCGCACGACCTGCGCGGTGACGAAGATGGAAGGAAGTAAGGCTTTCAACGTGCTTCCGCCTGCCGCGTCTGTCGGCATGAATCTCAGGCTTCTCGGTGATGACACGCCGGAGAGTGCGGTACAATACTTGAAACAGGTGATTGGCAACGAAAAGATTGAAGTCAATATCCAGCATGCTATGGAGGCATCGGGCTATTCGGATACGGAGTGCGAGGAATGGCAGACTTTGAAAAAGGCGATCCACACGACATGGCAGGATGCTATTGTGTCTCCCTATCTGATGATGGCGTGCTCGGATTCGAGACATTACAGCCGCATTACCGACCGAATCTATAAATTCTCGGCGATGGCGTTGTCCAAGGAAGAACGGGGAATGATTCATGGCAATAACGAGAGAGTTCCGGTGGAAACCCTCGTTAAAACGGTGGCGTTTTATATCAGGCTGATTCGAGCATTATAATGAAAAGAAAGGGACGATCATCCCATGCAGATATTGAAGAGCAATAAGGCACAATATGAATATGACATCCATGCGTTGGTGAAAGCGTTTTATCCGGCGTGGGAATTGAAAGTTCTGACGCCGGAGTCGGTGGTAAAAGACCGGAAAGTCTGGGATATTGCCCCGGTGATGGAATTGGAGTTTAGCGATACGGATGTCAAATTGGTAGTCCATAATGGTTTACATAATTTTGAAATGGAAAAACAGCATGTCTATACCTGGTGCAATACGGATCAGGTGGAGCGGGGTGAGTATAAAAATGAATTGAAAAAGTTTCTCTACACCGCGTTGCAGGAAGAGACGGGAATCTCTCTCCCGTGGGGGAACCTGACGGGAATCCGACCGACCAAGATCGCCATGACCATGCTGGAAAACGGTGTGAGCAGGCAGGGGATAGCCGCCTTTTTACGCGAAGAACATTTTGTCAGCGAAGAAAAAATCGAGCTGGGAATCGAGATTGCCGAGAGGGAGCGCGAAATCTTAAGCAGACTTCACTACGAAAACGGCTACAGCCTGTATATCGGGATTCCCTTCTGTCCGACGACGTGTCTGTACTGTTCGTTCACGTCCAATCCGATCGGCGCGTGGAAGAAGAGGGTGGCGGACTATCTGACGGCGCTTGAACGGGAGATGGACGCGGTGGCGCAGATGTATCATGATAAAGTGTTGGACACCGTGTACATAGGCGGCGGCACGCCCACATCGTTTAGCGCGGAAGAATTGGACAGATTGCTTACAAAGCTGAAAAGCACCTTTGATTTCTCCACCGTGCAGGAGTTTACGGTGGAGGCAGGACGTGCGGACAGTATCACGGAAGAAAAACTGCGAGTACTTCAGAAGCATGGCGTTACGAGGATATCCGTCAATCCGCAGACGATGAAACAGGAGACGCTTAAGCTGATTGGCAGACAGCATACGGTGAAACAGGTAATCGATGCCTTTCGTCTGGCGCGGGAGGCTGGATTTAACAATATCAATATGGATATCATACTGGGGCTGCCCGGAGAGACCAAAGAAGATGTTAAGGCGACGATCGAAATGATTCTTGCTTTAATGCCGGATGCGTTGACGGTGCATTCCCTCGCAGTCAAAAGGGCTTCCGGCTTGCACAAATGGATCGAGGAAAACGGAATTACCGCCTACAACAACACCGAGGAGACGATGCGGATCGCGGCGGCGGGAGCGAGGAACATGGACATGAAGCCTTACTATCTTTACCGCCAGAAGAATATGTCCGGCAATTTTGAGAATGTGGGGTACTCCGTCAAGGATAAGTATGGGATTTATAATATCCTGATTATGGAGGAGAAACAGACGATTGTCGCGCTTGGCGCAGGATCGATCACCAAAAGGGTATACCCGGACGGAAGGATCGAACGGTGCGATAATGTGAAGGATGTGGCGCTGTATATCGATAAAATTGGGGAGATGATTGAGAGGAAGAAACAGCTTTTATAATATTACGCCAGTTTACAACTTTATATATAGATGTCTTGGCGTAGACATAGATGTTTCAAGGCATCTGTGACAGCATTTGATTTTATGTGGGCCTCGATGGTTTGTGCCAAGTTTACATAAAATACCTGCTGCTGTATCTGTTCACTCAGGGCAAACCGGAATTCCTGTACGCTGCCAGCCCGGTAACCTGAAAATGTTTCTTCCTTATAAGGCAGTAGTTTCATCGCGCAGTAGCTGATATTGATGAGGTTTATAAGCATCTCGACACCTTTCCTGCTTTGTACCAGATAGCCGCATAAAGACCAGAACGTTTTCTGCTCATAGCAGCTTACTTCGATGTTCCATTGGAACGAGTAAAGGAACAGGGGGACATACTGCATCCGGCTGCTTCCGATTCGGTTCATAGATGATGGAATCCGCCCTTGTATTGTCGACCAGGTCAAGGTTTTCGTACGCATCCACGATGGAGACCAGATCCTTTTTGACATACCAGCTGTCGCAGAGGATGATGACATTCTTTTTCCCGGCAAATTCCGGCATCACCTGCCGCACCATGGAGGCAGCCAGTTCCAGCTTGGATTCCTTTTTCTGCCACATGCGGTAGCCAAGCGGGA
>JAMPGN010000106.1 GCA_023663915.1 Eubacterium sp.
TTGTGCAATCTGCCTTCACAACTTATACGATAGACCTTTTGACACCTGAATCTTAGCACAAAAAAAACTTGACATTTTTTTCGGAAGGCATATAATTTTTCAATGGTTAAATGATTATCCCCTTTTTAATAGGAAGAAACTTTTTCGGAGGAAGATGGAATATGCTTATTATATTTTTTCTGATCTGGATCATTTTCAACGGGCAGTTTACCTTAGAAATCGCCGCTTTCGGGGTCGTGATCGCCGGGGCAATGTACTGGTTTATCTGCAAATTTCTGGACTATACACCCAGAAATGACCTCATCCTAGGCAAAAGGCTTTTTCTATTACTCCACTATTTGTTCGTTCTGCTCGTGGAGATCATAAAGGCGAACGGGGCAGTTTTCCGAATGATCTACTCCGCTAAATACCGTTTAGAGCCTGCAGTCGTACACTTTAGGACGGATCTGCATTCGACTTTTGCAAGGGTGCTCCTTGCCAATTCCATCACATTGACTCCCGGCACCATCACAGTTAGCCTCAAAGACGACGAATACATTGTGCATTGTCTGGACAAAGAACTTGCACAGGGAATCGATTCATCCATCTTTGTGAAGCTGTTAAGAAGAATCGAAAATGTCAACTAAAAGAGGTGCATTAGCATGATATATCATTACATTTACATCACAATACTTCTCATACTTGCCGTCATGTTGTTTGCCTGTCTTGTCCGTGCCGTGAAGGGTCCCCGCATCGCAGACCGCCTCGTATCGGTCAACATGATGGGGACGATGGTCATGGTCATGATCGCTACGCTTGCCTTAATGCTGGACGAAGGCTATCTGGTGGATGTCTGTCTTGTCTATGCCATGATCAGCTTTCTTTCGGTAGTCGTTCTGTCCAAAGTATACATCGGCATCTATGAAGAAAATCGTTTTCAATCGGAAAATCCGGATACCGGAGAGGAAGGAGGTATGTCTGATGGGAATCATTGAATGGTTAAGGTTAATCCTAGGCTGCGCATTTCTAATCGGCGGGCTGGTGATCTTTTTTACGGAAATATTTGGAGTATTCCATTTTCATTATGTGCTAAATAGAATGCACGCTACCGCCATGGGGGATACGCTCGGTATTGCTTCCTGCATGATCGGACTGATTATCTTTTCGGGATTTAATTTTACTTCCTTGAAACTGATGCTCATCGTGCTTTTTCTATGGTTTGCGTCCCCGGTCTCGTCGCATGTGCTGGCGAGGCTGGAAGTGGCAACCAATGAAAATCTTGCATCACGTTGTAAAATCTACACTGACCTTGAGACATTAGAGGCGGAATTAAAAGAGGAGCAAAATGAGACTGGAGGCGAAGAGTCATGACTATATTTCAATGTATTTTGTTGGGATTTCTGATTGTATGCGCGGTCTCCGTCAGTTTTTCCAAGAACTTGTTAAATTCTATTTTAATTTATATGTCCTACAGTCTGATTATGTCCATACTGTGGGTATGTCTGGAATCCCCCGACTTGGCAATCACGGAAGCCGCCGTCGGCGCGGGTGTGACGAGTATCCTGTTCTTTGCCACTCTTAAGAAAATTCAGGCAATCCGCATCGAGACAGATAAGCAGAAAGAGGAGGCCGCGCAAAGTGAGTAAATTAAAGCCGCAAAAAGAGTATGAAAAAACAGCCGCCTTCCGCTTTTTCCGCTGGTTATCCGGCAGGAAAGACCCTTATGTGGGCGAGGTGGAAATGCATGTGCAGGAAGAGATACAGATTCCGGAAGAAACCATTACCGAGCGTATGCGCGAGGCGCAAATGCGCCGTGACAAAGTCTACGACAACAACCTCAACAAACTGGCAAAACTTTTCCACAAAATATATGTTGCTATGGCGATCTTATTCTGTATCGCCTTGGTTGGTGTTCTGTTAGTAACGGTATCCTATCTGCCACCCACGGGCGACGCGTCGAATCCTGTCAACAACGTGGTATCCGAACGCTATATCGAAAGCGGGCTTCAGGAGACGGGCGCGCTCAACATCGTAGCCGGAATGATCTTAACATACAGGGCTTTCGATACATTTGGAGAGACGAACGTACTGTTTATAGCGACCTGCTGTGTCATGATCCTTCTGATGGTGGACGATGCGATTCTCAAAAAGCAGGCTGTCTTGAATGACCGTCGTTTCGAGCCGAAGAACGATGCCATTTTACAAGGAACGGCTTTTGTTCTCTGTCCGATTATTTTTATCTTCGGTATTTATATCATATTGAACGGGCACCTATCACCTGGCGGCGGCTTTTCCGGCGGTGCCATCATGGGTTCCGGACTGATTCTGTACGTCAGTGCTTTTGGCTTCAAGAAAACACAGCGTTTCTTTGACGAGCATGTCTATAAGATTGCCAAGATCACCGCACTGTGCATGTACGGCTTGATTGGAACTTATTTCTACATGACCGGGGCGAACGGAATTGAAAACCATATTCCTCTCGGCATCGCCGGGCATATTTTGAGCGGCGGAATCATTCTGCCCATCGATATATGCGTCGGTCTGGAAGTCGCATGCACTATGTATGCTTTTTACGCCTTATTCAGAAGGGGAGGTCTGTAAAATGGGTGCAAATTTATTTACAAATTATGGCGAAGCAGTTGCTATGATCCTTTTTGGGATCGGATTCGGCAATCTGTTATTACAGCCTAATCTTATCAAAAAAATCATCGGTTTAAATATCATGGACACCGCAGTCTATCTTTTCCTTGCGGAAAAAGGATATATCGAGGGACGTATTGCGCCCATCGTCGTGGACGGCGTGCAGAGCGTCGAGGCATATATCAACCCGATTCCCAGCGGTCTGGTGCTGACAGGTATTGTCGTGTCCGTATCCGTATCCGCGCTGATGCTGGCGCTCACGATTCGCCTTTACAGACGTTATCAGACATTGGATCTGGACGAGATATCGAAACGTTTGAAAAAGGAGGGACTATAATGGATTACGTACAGAATTTCCCTTGTATTTCCATTATTCTGTGCCTGTTCGCCGGCATCATCAGTTCCGGTCTGAAAGACAAAGCGGCTATGTGGGTCAACGCTGCCCTGCTCACAATCAACATAATCTTAAGCGCATGTACTTTATTATATACACTTTCTATCGGCCAGCCATTTGTCTATGTGATGGGTAAATTCCCCGCGCCGTGGGGCAATGAAATTCGCGCAGGCATACTCGAAGCGCTGATGGCGTTATTTTTCTGCGTCATTATGCTGCTCTCCATGTTCGGCGGCAGGCATAAATTGCCAGACGAGGTCGAGGAAAGCAAAACGTATCTGTACTATGTGCTGTCCGACCTGTTACTCAGCTCTCTTTTGGCGCTGGTCTACACCAACGATATGTTCACGGCATATGTTTTTGTGGAGATCAACACGATTGCGGCGTGCGGGCTTATCATGATCCGTCAGAACGGGCGCACGATCGAAGCCGCTGTCCGATATATGATTATGAGTCTGTTAGGTTCAGGACTACTGCTTCTTGGGCTGTGTATGCTCTACGACCTGACGGGGCACCTTCTGATGAGCAACATCAAGGAGTCGGTGGCCCTGCTTGCGGCAAACGGTGAATATAACATTCCGCTGATTGTTTCCATCGTATTAATGTCGGTCGGCCTATGTATCAAGAGCGCACTTTTCCCGTTCCATGCATGGCTACCCGACGCATACGGATACTCCACAGTATCTTCCGCCGCTATTCTTTCCAGTCTGGTTTCAAAAGGATACATTTTTCTGCTTATTAAAGTGATCTACCGCGTGATTGGCTTCAATATCTACCATGACAGCCGTATCATCGACATACTGTTCTTATTCGGTCTGATGGGTATGATCTTCGGCTCCTTAAGCGCGATCCGAGAAAATGATGTGCGGAGAATGATCGCCTACTCGTCGGTTGCACAGATTGGATATATCTACATGGGATTCGGCATGGGTACGCAGGCCGGCATGATCGCCAGCATCTTTCATATCCTGTCCCATGCGGCAACCAAATCACTACTGTTTATCGCCGCCATCGGACTCACGGAAGTATCCGGCGGCAGCCGCAAGTTTATTGAACTGACTGGCTCTGGCTACCGCAACAAATGGTCGGGCGTGGCTTTTACGGTGGGGTCGCTCTCCATGGTGGGCGTTCCGCTTTTTTCGGGATTTATCAGCAAACTGCTGTTCTCGCAAGCTGCCGTCCAGAACCACACAAAGATGCTGCCCGCGCTGATCGTTCTCGGCATCAGCACGATCTTAAATGCGATCTATTTCATGAAAACAGTCATTCGCATTTATACACCGGTCGGTGAGACAGCCTACACCAGTTTGACTTTTAAAAATATGCCGATATACGTCGTTGTTCTGGTGGCTTTTATTCTATTGAACGTAATCTTAGGTATCAGTTCCCAGCCGGTTGTCGATATGATCCAGCAGGGACTTGCCATGTTTGCGTAGGAGGTGACAACATGTATCTCATTCTTTTATCCATATTGGTTCCGATCCTCGCCGGTGTTTTTCTTCTGGTGAGAAAAGAATATGCAGACCGGAAACATCTTCTTGCGGTTGCAGGCGTTGGATTCCTCCTAACCGGAATATTCGTAATCTGTGCGTTTATTATGGCAAAAGACGCTTCTTTTACCTTATTTTATCTGACAAAAAATCTGCCGATCGTCTTTGCGATTGACGGAATGAGTATTGTGTTTTCGCTGGTGACGCTGATTGTTTATATCTGCGCCGGCTTCTTTTCTTTTGAGTATATGAAACATGAAACCAAAGAAAAACGCTATTACGGTTTCTATCTGATCGTTTTCGGAGTGCTGAACGCCCTGTGCTTTGCGGGAAACCTTGTCACCTTTTATCTGTTTTTTGAAATGCTGACTTTGTCGTCTATGCCGCTTGTGCTCCATAATGGAAGCCGTGAGGCTGTCATGGCTGGATTAAAATACATGTTTTATTCGTTGTGTGGCGCGTATCTGTCACTGTTCGGCATTTATTTTATCTTCCAAAACAGCGATACCTTAAGGTTTACCGCCGGCGGCGTGCTAAACGATAGCGCTGCCTCGCACACAGGAATCCTTCTGATTGCGGCGTTTGCCATGATCGTTGGTTTCGGTGTCAAAGCGGGCATGTTCCCTATGCATGCATGGCTGCCCACCGCCCATCCGGTCGCTCCTGCCCCCGCCTCTGCGGTACTCTCCGCAGTAATCGTCAAGGCGGGCGTGCTAGGGATTGTCCGCGCCGTCTACTATATTTTCGGTGCCACTTTCCTTCGCGGAACATGGGTGCAAACGGTGTGGCTTATCCTCGCATTAATTACGGTTTTCATGGGTTCCATGCTCGCTTACCGGGAACCCGTTCTCAAAAAAAGACTGGCGTACTCCACGGTGAGCCAGCTTTCCTATATCTTGTTTGGGCTTGCCACCATGGGAACAGAAGCCGTGACGGGTTCTCTTCTGCATGTGCTCGCCCATGGGTTTATCAAAGCGACCTTATTCCTCTGCGCCGGCGCGATCATCTACACTACCGGCAAGACAAGAGTGGAAGAACTGCGAGGAATCGGCAAGGAAATGCCCCTAACCATGTGGTGTTACACGATTGTCTCCTTAGGGTTGATTGGTATTCCGCCGACTGGTGGTTTTGTCAGCAAATGGTATCTGGCAGTTGGTAGTTTATCCAATGCTATTCCTGTGTTTCGCTGGCTCGGTCCGGTCATTCTGCTCGTCAGCGCATTGCTGACCGCGGGCTATCTTCTGCCACTCACGATTCAAGGTTTCCTACCGGGAGCAGATTATGATTATGCGAACTTGAAGAAACGGAAACCGTCCCGTTTAATGACGGTGCCGATCGTAATTATGACAATATTGTCAGTTTTGATTGGGTTATTCCCGACGCAGATTGTGGATGATCTGATGCAGATTGTCAACATGATTATTTAGGAAAAAACGAGCTGCGCTCGTTTGCGAGATTCGCTTCGCGAACTCGGAATTTGCGTAAAATTAGCGCGGAAATGGAGATATTATGATTATATTAGTGATATTAATTCCCTTCATTGCGGGAATCCTTGTGCCGTTGCTTCCCTTTCAAAAGAGAAGCCATATGGAGATTTTTCTGGAAGGTGCCGTAATTCTTAACAGCATTCTCGTGTGGTATCTACTCCTGCATCATTCCGACAGCACTTTCCTGCTGGCGCATTTTACAGGTGATCTATCTATCAGCTTTAAGGTGGACGGCATGGGAATGGTCTTTTCCGGTTTGGTTTCCGCTCTGTGGCCTTTTGCCACCTTGTATGCGTTTGAGTATATGACAAAAGAAGAGCATGAAAAAATATTCTTTCTCTTCTACACCGTAACTTACGGCGTAACGCTCGGCATCGCTCTTGCCGCAAATCTGCTGACCATGTATTTCTTTTACGAACTGCTGACACTTGTCACCGTGCCTTTGGTCATGCATACACTGACAAGGGAAGCGATTTTGGCAAGTCGGAAATATCTGTATTATTCACTCGGCGGCGCAGCTTTTGCCTTTATCGGACTAATTATGATTATCGTCTATGGAACGACCACCGATTTTATCTTAGGCGGCATTTTGAACCCTGCTAAGATTGGCAGTCGTACCAATATACTTTTGTTTGTCTATGTCATGGCTTTTATGGGATTCGGTGTCAAAGCCGCCGTCTGCCCTTTTAACTCATGGCTTCCGCAAGCCGGTGTTGCGCCTACTCCGGTCACGGCGCTTTTACACGCTGTCGCCGTCGTCAAATCTGGCGCTTTTGCAATTATCAGGCTGACTTACTACAGCTTCGGCACGGATTTCCTGCGGGGTACATGGGCGCAGAATGTTGTTATGCTTGTCACTATGTTCACGATTGTATATGGATGCAGCCGCGCCATTAAGGAAACGCACCTCAAGAGGAGACTTGCCTACTCTACTATCAGTAATTTGTCCTACATCCTGTTTGGAGTAACCATTATGACTCCTCTTGGCATGGTGGGCGCATTGTCCCATCTTGTGTTCCATGCCGTGATCAAAATTTCTTCCTTCTTTTGTGCCGGTGCGATTATTCATCAGACGGAGCGAAATTACGTGCACGAATTAGACGGCATGGGATATAAAATGCCGGGCATATTCGGTATTTTTACGGTGTCGGCTCTCGCCCTCATGGGTGTGCCCGGTCTTGCCGGATTTATCAGCAAATGGAATCTGGCTTCTGCGGTTGTGGATAGCGGGAATGTGATTGCATACTTTGGTATTGCCTGCCTGCTGATCTCTGCATTGTTGACTGCTGTCTATATGATGAGCATTGTCGTTCGTGCGTTTTTTCCGGGCAGGGATTTTGACTATGGCACGCTCGAAGGTATCAGGGACCCTAACTGGAAAATGCTTGTGCCGTTGGGTGTGTTTACTGTTTTTATAATCTTGTTTGGTGTTTGCTCCCAGCCGCTTGTCGATTTCTTTTGTGAGGTGGCGGGATTGGGGAATTAAAAGGAGTGTATGTTAGATTATGAACACATTGATTTATTTCATTATATTTCTTCCGATGATAGCAGCAATCGTTGGATACATCATAGGCAGATATCGGAAGGATGTCCGCAATTATTTTGCGGATATCATAACAGGTGTTACATTTGTGCTTACCCTATATCTTTTTATACAGACATTGACACAGGACATTTCCGGAATCCTCGTGGAAATACCTTATGTCTGCGGCATGGGATTACATTTTACTCTGGATGGATTTCGTGCTGTGTATGGTATGATCGCCGCGTTTATGTGGTTCATGAGCACTCTTTTTACCAAAGAATATCTGGTACATTACCGCAACCGCAATCGGTATTATCTGTTCCTTCTGCTGACTTTAGGCGCAACGGAGGGTGTATTTTACTCCGCCGATTTCTATACCACTTTCATCTTCTTTGAGATCATGTCCTTCACTTCCTACATGTGGGTGGCGCATGACGAGCGGAAAGAATCTCTGCGCGCGGCTGCAACTTATCTTGCCGTAGCGGTGATCGGTGGGCTGGTCATGCTGATGGGAATTTTCCTGCTCTATGACGTGACGGGCACACTCTTTTATGAGGATCTTATAAATGCATATTCCGTCTACGGGCTGCTCAGCTCCCAGAGTACAAGCAGTATGCAGATCTGGATCGCAGGTCTGTGTATGCTGTTCGGGTTTGGTGCAAAAGCAGGTGCCTCCCCGTTGCACATCTGGCTTCCGAAAGCGCATCCGGTCGCCCCCGCTCCGGCATCCGCGCTGTTGTCTGGTATCCTGACCAAAGCGGGGATGTACGGCATTTTGATTTTGACCGCATATATTTTCCTAGGCAACGCCGCATGGGGCACTCTCATTCTCAGCCTTGGCGTATGCACGATGGTGATTGGTGCAGTGCTGGCTCTGTTCTCCATCGATTTAAAAAGAACCCTCGCCTGCTCGTCCGTCTCGCAGATTGGCTTCATCCTCGTGGGTGTCGGCATGTCTGGACTACTCGGTGAAGAAAACCTACTCGCCGTGCGCGGCAGTATGCTCCATATGGTCAACCACTCTCTCATCAAGCTGGCTCTTTTCATGGCGGCGGGCGTGGTGTTCATGAATGTACACAAACTGGATTTGAATGATATCCGCGGTTTCGGACGCAAGAAACCGCTACTCAACTATATCTTCCTGATGGGCGCGCTCGGCATCGGCGGCATACCGCTCTGGAACGGATACATTAGCAAAACTTTAATTCACGAAAGCATTGTGGAATACATCGAACTTGTCCGAGCAGGTCAGGTTTACCATCTATTCGGCGTGGGAATGCTGCGCGGGATAGAATGGGCGTTTCTCATCAGCGGCGGATTGACGGTCGCTTATATGACGAAACTGTATGTCGCGCTTTTTCTTGAAAAAAATACAGACGCATCGGTCCAGGATAAATTTGATGCCTTGAAGGGAAAGTATATGAATAAAGCAAGCGCTTTTGCCCTTACTGTGAGTGCAACGCTGCTGCCAATTATGGGATTCTTCCCTCATATCGTGATGGATAGACTTGCCGATATGGGACAGGGATTTATGCAGGTATCCGCGACTAAAACCGGAGAAGCAGTTGCCTATTTCTCCTTAACGAATTTGAAAGGCGCCGCAATTTCTATTGTGATCGGTATTGCAATTTACGGCGTGGTTGTGCGCTTGTGGATGATGCGTCCCGTTAAAAACGCTCCGGAGGGCAGTCATGACGTTCATACCGCTTCCGTAGCCGGTTCCGCAGTTTTCATCGTCCGTCGCAGGAAAGAGTATGTAAACCGTTGGAATCAATATCTGGATCTGGAGAATCTTGTCTACCGCCCTATTTTGCTCAAGATCCTGCCGTTCCTGTTCGGCGTGCTCTGCCGTGTGCTGGATAGCTTTGTGGACACTGTCGTTGTCCTTCTTCGGAAGACTTTATATAAAGACAGCAAACTTCCTCATGAACTTCCCGAAGGAACTCCGCTTACGCACATGTTTGCCTGCGTTGCAGGATTTTTCCAGCGGATTGGTAATAAGACACTGCATAGAAAACATCCTGTTTCAACGGACTACGATCACAGCTTTGCAATGATTTACGAGGAGTGGGCGGAAAACCGCACAATGATCATGCGAAGTATGTCCTTTGGATTATTATTGTTCTGTGTGGGGCTGCTTACCATGATCGGGTATCTGTTTATTATGGATATTTTTTAAGGAGCTGAAAAGTCCGATATTCCTTCACTTACGCAACCGTATCCTTATCCGGTGTATGCCGCCCAGCTACAGACACAGGATGATCCAATATGCGGTTTAACCGGGCAAAAAGTGTAGTCCCCGTCACGAAAGCCGCCAGAATATCGCTCACTGGCTCCGCCACAAATACGCCGAATACCTGGTTTGTAAAAAAATGAGGTAAGATAAAAATCAGCGGGATCAAAAGAACCAGTTTCCGCAGACACGCCATCAGCAGGCTGATCTTTGCCTGCCCTAATGCCATAAAAGTCTGCTGACAGGAAATCTGCACGCCCGTCGAAAAAATACCTGCCATGTAAATCCGCATTGCCCAGACTGTATAATCCACCAGGGTAACATCACTACTGAAAATATTCGCAAACACCCTCGGCGCAGCCAGCAACAGAAGCCACATCACTGTCGCATATCCTGTACACGCCGCAAACTGGCAGAAAAAAGCCTGTTTGACCCTCTTTTTCTTTTCAGCGCCAAAATTATAACTCATAACGGGTTGCCCGCCTTGACAGATTCCCTGTAAAGGAAGCAGCACAAGCTGGCTGCAGGAAGAAATAATTGTCATGGCCCCCACAGCTACATCGCCGCCATAGCGGGATAAACTGCTGTTAAAACTGATATTCAGTATGCTTTCCGTACTCAGCATTACAAAGGAGGATACTCCCAGCGCAAGGCATGGTAAAATCACGCCTGGGACAATCTTCATATCGGATAATGTCAGTTTCAACAATGTCCGGGGACCTCTAAGGAAACGAAGCACCCATACTGCGCTGACCGCCTGGCTCGCTACCGTGGCAACAGCCGCTCCCTGCACGCCCATGCCAAATCCAAATATCAAAATCGGATCAAGAATAATATTACATACCGCACCCACTACCGTGGTGATCATGCTGAACTTGGCAAATCCCTGTGTAGTAATAAAAGGATTCATCCCCATGACGATCATCACGAAAACTGTTCCCAGAATATAAATACGCGCGTAGGATAAGGCATACGGCAGCGTTACCTCACTGGCTCCAAAAAGCCGTAATAACTGGGGCGCAAACAGGTAAAACAAAATCGTCAGCAAAGCAGCAAAAAGCATCAGCACGGAAAAACAGTTGCCTAAAATTTTCTGTGCACCCTCCTGATCCTTTTTCCCCATGGCAATCGCCGCTCTGGGTGCACCGCCGGAACCAGCCAGCATCGCAAATGCATTTATCATCATTAAAATTGGCAGAAACAATCCCACCCCGGTAAGCGCGGATGCCCCCGCATCCGGGATATGCCCTATGTAAATCCGGTCTACAATATTGTATAGCATATTGATAAGCTGCGCGACCACCGCCGGAATCGCCAGTCCCAGCATCAATTTCGGAATACTTCCACTTCCCATATCCCTTACATTATTTTTCTCTGACATGTCAAATCTCCTATATTAAGAATATATAAATATTTTTATCCGAATTTTCAAGCTATTCCATTTTTTAATATATTTTCAATATACTCCTTTTTGATACAACCGTCAATTAACAGATGCCCTGATTACAGGTTAAACTTAGTTGGATTTCAAGTGCATTTGTGTTAAAATAAAGTCGTTGAAAAAATACTATAATTTCCTGCACTTGGTTTTGTGCACAGATTGTGTTATATTGAGCATAAAAAAGAGGTCTGCTTTTGTAAACGCATACAATAACCTAACCATGAAAGGAAGTGTTACCATGGCATCAGCATTAGCCCAGAATAAAATTTATACCATCGATGATATCTACTGCTTACCAGAGGGCTGCAGAGCGGAATTGATCGATGGACAGATCTACTATATGGCACCTCCAAACCGCAGACACCAGACAATCGCCCGAGAGCTTTTTTCTTCCATAAATTCTTACATTAAGTCAAAAGGCGATTCCTGCGAATCCTTTTTCGCGCCTTTTGCTGTATTTTTAAATGGGGATAGCAAAAACTATGTTGAGCCAGACATCAGCGTGGTATGCGATTCTGACAAACTCACCGACAAGGGCTGCTCCGGAGCCCCAGACTGGGTAATTGAAATCGTTTCATCGGGCAGCAGACGGATGGATTATTTCACGAAGCTATTCAAATACCGTACTGCAGGGGTTCGTGAATATTGGATTGTTGACCCAGAAAAAAACCGAATCCTTGTTTATGACTTTGCATCCGAAAACACCGGCGATTATACTTTTTTCGATTCTGTAAAGGTTGGCATCTATGACGATCTATACATCAACTTTTCAGATATTGCCAAATTACTAGATATTGGTAAATGATAGATCATTGTTCGACTTATTGATATATAATAAGGGAACCTGCGTGAGGTGACTGAAATGTATCAGCATATTGTACAGTATTATGAAACAGACAAAATGGGAATTACGCATCACTCAAATTATATCCGCTGGATGGAAGAAGCAAGGATTGATTTCCTGTCACAAATCGGCTGGAGTTATGCAAAACTGGAAGAAGAAGGTATTATTTCCCCGGTGGTTGCCGTTGAATGCAGATATATGAAAACGACAACTTTTTCGGATACAGTCAGTATCGAAGTTATGGTCAAAGAGTTTAAGGGCGTGAAATTAAAATTGAAGTATATTATGAAAAACAGCAAAGGGGATACCGTATGTGAAGCCTGCTCAGAGCATTGTTTTCTAAATGAACAGGGGCTTCCCATACGGCTGGATAAGGAATATCCGCTCTTCTATCATGCGCTTATCGAATGCTGTTCCTGCTGATACAAAAGTCAAAAGGCGGTTTCTGCGAATCCTTGTTTGCTCCCTTTGCCGTATTTCTAAATCGGGATAACAGAAACTATGTTACAGATGCTTCAAGACATCTGCCATGGCATTTCATTTTGTATGAGCATAAAATACCTTGCCAGCTGAATAGACTTTGTACTTTGGTTATGATATACTTTAGATAATTAATCAGCAACTACTGAAAAGGAGTATGGTAATATGGCATTATCTAAGGAAGATTTAAAAGCGATCGAATCAATGCTGGAACCGATCAAGAGAGATATAAGAAGCATTCAGTTGACGCTTGAAAATGAAACAAACCGTAATATTAAAATTATTGCCGAAGGTCATCTTGATTTAAGCCGCAAGCTTGATGATGCCCTAAAGGTAGAAAATGAAAAAGAAATGCTTTTAATCCGTGTCAATACTCTTGAAAATGAATTAAGAAGGATAAAAGAGCGTATTGAAAATATAGCATAACCTCCGTTCATGAGAAAATAATGTAAAACTTATTTTACAAAAGGATGATTTTAAAATGGCAATTAGGATTTGATTTTCTGTATCCGGGGCAGGTCTTCCAACTTCCAGAAGGAACTCCTCTTACGCAACAGTATCCTTATCCGATGTATGCCGCCCTGGGTGCGCCGCCGGAACCAGCCAGCATCAATTTAGGAATACAGGCAAATACGTATAGAAAACACAATACACTTATGTTACAATAAGCATAACACAAAACACTTTTTCTTTTCAATGAGGAGGTGAATATGACATGCCAACAAACGAAAAAGAATACAATGGTAATCTTTTTGACCAGCTTTCCATCTTGGAGCGAATCGAGAGAGAGGCAAAAAGAGGCGGTCTCGAAGCAGTGACTGAGCAAATAGAAATTGAGCGATCTGCAATCAATCGCAAACTTTATCAAAAACCGCCGCTTGTAAGTGAATAAGCAATAAAAAGCATTTCGGGAGTGTCAAGAAATTTCTGGCACTCTTTTTTACTGCAGCAGCCAGTCAATCAAATATAATGATTTAATTCCTTCGTAGGATTTCATATAATTTCTATCCATTGATAAAATTATTTTTTCATAATTATCCGGTATCCTTTTAAGCGGGCGAAGTTCTCTCTCTCTTGTTTCTTCTGACTGCATGCTTTCCGTTACCTGTATATATAATTTATCGTCCGGTTTCTCAGCCACAAAGTCAACTTCCGTATCTCCCACTTTGCCTATATACACATGATAATCCCTTCTAAGCAATTCCAAAAA
>JAMPGN010000107.1 GCA_023663915.1 Eubacterium sp.
TGACGGAGTCAGAGTCCGTTGCCTTACCGTTTGGCGATAGCCCATCAACAATTAACGATTATAAAGGATATTATGTCTTTTTGCAAGCCTTTTTATTAAATTTTTATCAAAATCTTGCCAAAATTTTTTCCTTCTTCTTTATTTATGGGACAGACAGAATAGCATTCCGTCCGTCCCAAATATTAAAGAAAATATTTTATAACTAAATTTCAAACATCAGCTCGCCGTATGTAGGAATCGGCCAGATGTTCTTATCGACAATCATCTCAAGTTTATCCGCCGGTGCGCGCAGTTCGGCCATGACAGCTTTGACGGTATCTTTATAGAAGAACGCCTGCTCTTTCACGTCTTCCATGGCGGACGCTTCTTTCTCTACTTCCTCAAGTTTCTTGAGCGCCGTCTGCATAGCTGCCAGATTTGCGCTTACTTCTCTCAGAAGCTCTACCTGCACGGATACATCTGCTCCCGCTTCTTTTACCGCATTCACGGTATCCGCCAGTGCCTTGGAATACTTAATAACCGCAGGTATAATCTGCTTGCCTGCCATATCAATCATGGCAAGAGCCTCGATATTGATCGTCTTTGCGTAAGTCTCGTAAATGATCTCCTCGCGGGACTCTAACTCGACTTTAGTAAAGATGCCAAACTTTTCAAACAGCTTAACCGCTTTATCCGTGGTGAGCGTCTTCGCCGCCTCGATCATGGACTTGATGTTCGGCAGTCCTCTCCTCTCGGCTTCCTCCACCCACTCCGGCGCATAGCCATTTCCGTTGAAGACAATTTTGTGATGCGCAGTCATATATTCTTTGATAAGATTGTGAATCGCGAGTTCGAGATTATCCGCTTTCTCCAGTCTGTCCGCCGCCTCGCAGAATGCCTCTGCAACAATGGCATTCAGCGTCGTGTTCGGGCTTGCGATGGAATCCGCTGAACCAACCATACGGAACTCAAATTTATTGCCCGTAAATGCAAAAGGTGAAGTCCTGTTCCGGTCGGTAGCGTCTTTCTGGAAATCAGGCAGTGTCTTCACGCCCGTGAGGAGTATGCCGCCTTCTTTCACGCTGGTAGCCTCGCCCGTCTCGATCAACTGGCTCACCACATCCTCAAGCTGCTCCCCCAGGAAAATGGAGATGATCGCCGGCGGTGCCTCGTTCGCGCCGAGTCTGTGATCGTTGCCTACATCGGATGCCGATTGTCTGAGCAGGTCTGCATGGGTATCTACCGCTTTCATGATGCAAGCGAGCACCAGAAGGAACTGTATGTTCTCGTTCGGCGTATCGCCCGGATCGAGAAGATTCACGCCGTTATCCGTCGTGATCGACCAGTTATCATGCTTCCCGGAACCATTCACGCCCGCATACGGCTTCTCATGCAGTAAGCATCTCATGCCATGACGAATCGCCACTCTCTTCATTGTTTCCATCACCAACTGGTTATGGTCTACTGCGATGTTTGCCGTCTCATAGATCGGCGCAAGTTCGTGCTGTGCTGGAGCTACTTCGTTGTGCTGTGTCTTGGCGGTAACGCCTAGTTTCCATAGTTCCTCATTCAAATCTTTCATGTATGCGCCAACGCGCTCCTTGATGACGCCAAAGTAATGGTCTTCCATCTCCTGCCCTTTCGGTGCGGGTGCGCCGAACAGGGTACGCCCTGCAAACATCAAGTCTGTTCTCTGCAGGTAGAGTTTCTCATCCACTAAGAAATATTCCTGCTCCGGTCCTACCGAAGCCGTCACCTTGGTTGCCTCTGTGTTACCAAACAAGCGCACGATACGCAGTGCCTGCTCGCTCAATGCCTCCATGGAACGCAAAAGTGGGGTCTTTTTATCTAACGCTTCTCCCGTATAAGAACAGAATGCGGTAGGAATACACAAAATCTTGCCACAGCCGGACTCTTTCAAAAATGCCGGAGAAGTCATATCCCATGCCGTATATCCTCTCGCCTCAAAAGTCGCACGAAGTCCGCCCGAAGGGAACGAAGAGGCATCCGGTTCTCCTTTGATTAACTCCTTGCCGGAAAACTCCGTCAGCATGTGGCCCTCCGCATCAGGATGTGTCACAAATGCGTCGTGTTTCTCCGCCGTGATACCCGTAAGCGGTTGAAACCAGTGTGTATAATGCGTCGCGCCATTCTGCACCGCCCAGTCCTTCATTGCCTTAGCAACAACGTTCGCAAGATCCATGGACAGCTCGCCGCCCTCATTCATGACCTTTACTACTTCTTTGTAAGCGCCTTTTGTCAGCCGCTCTCTCATTTTCGTGAGAGTAAAAAGATTTTTTGCAAAAATCTCTTCCACATTAAATACTTCGCTCATTTTTTCATCTCCTCCATTCTGCACCTGCTTGTACCTGTGCATAAAAAATCGAGCTACGCTCGATTGCGAGATTCGCTTCACGAACTCGAAATTTACATAGAAATTTCCTATAACATAAAAAAATGCTCCAAAAATAAACCCTTTGGAACATCATCGTTCAAGATACCTCTATGTAGGTTGTTGACCCTTCTCTACGATACATTACTTTCATAGAAAATGCAAGAGAAAATTTTGAAAAAATCTCCCTTTTTGGAAAATTGTCTTAAAGAACGCTGACTAATATAACTACAATCATTACAACAATCATATGAAATATCCATGTCCACTTATTTCCTAAATTCATTGTATATCCAAAACCACTTCGCGGTCTCTTGATAATGATTCTTTTATCTTCTCTGTTGAAATATAATCTTCCAGTTAACCAGCCATCAGCTTGATTGCTTGATTTCATAAAGTTCTCCTTTGCAGCTTCTGATTTACATACTTGATTGTAACATATTTTCCTAGCCATGAGTTGTAAGGTTCTCCACCCGCAGAATATCATATCTGTCCGGCACACTCGACAGGCACACATCAATGACCTGCTTAGAATGCGGGCAGGACTCTATCGGCTCGCCCTGCTCATTGTACATCGCGAACACCTCAACCGGCACATTTGTCCCATTAGGTTTCATAATCTCGATGAAGTCACCCACGCAGAACTTATTGCGCTGCTCGATCCGGGCGCATGTCTGTCCGGCAGTCTGCACAATCTCCCCCACGATGCCAAGATAAGTATATTCACTCACGTAAGTGCTGTTATCATAAATCTGCGTATTTTCATCGGGTCTGCCGAAATAAAATCCCGTTGTATACTGGCGATAAGTGCACTTGGCAATCTCCGCCTGATACCAGTTCATATTTGCGCGATATTTCTCCTCCGATTCCAGATAGTCGTCGATCGCCCTGCGATAGGTACGCGCCACCGTCGCCACATAGAGCGCGGTCTTCATTCTCCCCTCGATCTTGAAGCTATCTATCCCTGCATCAATCATTTCAGGAATATGCTCAATCATACACAGATCCTTCGAGTTAAAAATATAAGTTCCCCGCTCGTTCTCGTAAACAGGAAGATACTCTCCCGGACGCGTCTCCTCGACTACCGCATATTTCCACCGGCACGGATGGGTGCAGGCTCCGTGATTCGCTTCTCTGCCTGTAAAATAACTGCTAAGCAGACATCTGCCCGAATAAGAGATGCACATCGAACCATGAATGAAACTCTCGATCTCCAAACCATCGGGAATCTGTTCACGAATCTCTTTGATCTCCCTAAGTGACAATTCCCGCGCGGAAACGACGCGTTTCGCCCCCTGCTCGTACCAGAAACGATAGGTCATGTAATTTGTGTTATTCGCTTGTGTAGATATATGGATATCAATTTCCGGACAAATCTCCTTTGCCATCATAAACATGCCGGGATCGGCAATAATCAGCGCATCGGGCTTTAATTCTTTCAGTTCATGGAAATAAGCCCTTGCGCCTTCCAAGTCGTAATTATGCGCCAGAATGTTCGCCGTCACATGCACGCGCACCCCGTATTCATGAGCAAAAGCAATCCCTGCCGCCATCTCTTCCGGCGTAAAATTCTTTGCCTTGGCGCGCAGACCAAACGCCTCGCCGCCGATATAGACCGCATCTGCCCCGAATATTACCGCTGTTTTCAACACTTCCAGACTGCCTGCCGGAATTAATAGCTCTGGTTTTTTCATGCCTATATCCTTTCATAAAACATGACATAGCTGCACTTAAGCTTCAGCCTTTACAACCATAGTGCGGCTTCCTATTTTTTGAAACTGATCGTCACGCCATCCCCCACCGGCAGAATCACCGTCTCCAAGTCCGGATGGTGTTTCAATTCGTATAAATATTCCCTCATGCGGCTATGTATCGTGCGGTTTCTTCTCGTCACCGCAAACCGCGATTCTATGATATCCCCGTCCTGCAATACATTGTCTGACAGCAGGATTCCGCCTTCCGAAAGCAGGCGCAGAACTTCCGGCAGGAAATGAATATACTGCCCCTTAGCCGCATCCATGAAGATCAGATCATAGGTGCCTTCCAGACCTTTTAAAATATCTGCGGCGTCACCTTCTAGCAATGTGATCTTATCCTCTCTGCCTGCCCGCCTGAAATTTTCTTTTGCCACCGGTATTCTTTTCTCATATTTCTCAATCGTCGTAATATGGCAGTTTTCCGGCGCGTACTCGCTCATCAGAAGCGCAGAAAAACCAACGGCGCATCCCACCTCAAGAATCGAGGATGGTTTCCGCACCGCAAGCAGGAACTTCAAAAGGCTCTGCACCTGCGCACGGATAATGGGCACATTGGCTTTCTTCGCTTCGTTTTCTATTTCATTCAGGAAAGGGGCATTGCCGCCGTCGAGAGAATCAATAAATGCATTCATACGCTCGTCCGCTATCATCACAGTGCCATCCTTTCTATCACTCTTCCGTCTCTTCCTCGGATTCCGGTTTCACCGCAATCACCGCCAGCATCTCCTGCGCCGTCATGGAAGTATTCAAATCGTATACGCCCGGCTGGATATTACCATGTTGCTCCGACAACAATTCCTGAATCATGAACAGTCTCCCGTCGCGGATCAATCCTTTTTCTTGAAGCATTTTCCCCACGTCCAAGGCGGACTCATTCCCTTCTATATAGACACTTATAATCCTGCCCTCCCCCATCGAGACGGGTTCTTCCGTGAATACGCGGTATCCGTAATCATACGCAGCCGTCGATCCCTTGAAAATATACATGATAATAAATGCAAATATCGCCACCTTGACAATGATCTGCACTGTCGATCCCACTATTTCTTTGATATTCATATTTTTTATCATTCCTTTCCAAGGCGCAAACAATTTGTGAAAGATTTATCAAATTCTTTCACTTATCGCCTCCCCGCCCATCACTCAAAGTCGATCTCCGCCGTGAGAAGCACATTGACTTCCTGCATCATTCTGCAGAACGCAAGTTCCGCCTGCAGGAAATCGTCCACTAGAGGATTCTCACAGAATTTTGCGTACTCCCGTCCAAATTCTTCTACCCGGTCAAACAAATCACCGCTGTCCGGCTCGTTCTGTAAGTCAAAATTCCGCTGCCTGTACTCATTAACTTTGTCGTACAGCTCCGGCTGCGTCTTGATTTTCTCCCTTTGAAGCAGATACTCTTTGTAGGTATCGGACTCCCGAATAATAGCCGCAAACTTTTTAGCAGCCTCCATTATTTCGCTGTCTGACATGTTGCTATTCCTCCTTAAGTATACAATATCAATATTCTCTTACCTTTGCGTTTCTATACTTCCATAATGATCGGTAGGATCATCGGACGTCTCTTGGTCTTCCTCCATACAAAATCACTCAGTATGTCCTTGATCGTGGATTTTAACTTGCCCCAGTCGGTCTTACCCTTTCCAAGACATCCCAGCACCGCATCATGCACGAGCAGTCTTGCCTCGTCTAGAAGCTCATCTGACTCTTTTACATAAACAAAACCTCGCGATACGATATCGGGACCGGAAACCAGTTGATCGCTGTAGGAGTCAAGCGCCAACACCACAATCATGATACCATCTTCCGCCAGATGCTGTCTGTCACGCAGTACGACATTTCCCACATCCCCGACGCCGAGGCCATCCACGAGAATCGCGCCCACAGGAACTTTACCCGTTACTTCCGCCGTTTCCTCATCCATTTCCAGCACATCACCCGACTGCATCATAAAGATCTGCTCTTTCGGAATACCTAGTTCTTCCGCAATCTTCGCCTGCGCCTTTCTATGTTTATACTCCCCATGAATCGGGATCGCATATTTCGGTTTCACGAGGCTGTATATCAGTTTGATTTCCTCCTGGCAGGCATGTCCCGACACATGTACATCCTGGAATATCACGTCTGCCCCCTTCATCTGCAGCTCATTGATGACGTTGGTAACTGCCTTCTCGTTACCCGGTATCGGATGTGACGAGAAGATTACCGTATCTCCCGGCAGAATGGAAATCTTCTTGTGGTTATCACTCGCCATACGGCTTAACGCCGCCATGCTCTCCCCCTGGCTACCTGTGGTAATAATGACCGTCTTATCATTCGGATAATTCTTCAACTGTTCTATATCGATCAGGGTATTCTCCGGAATATGCAGGCATTCTAATGCGGACGCAGTCTCGATGATATTGACCATGCTTCTGCCTTCCACCACCACTTTTCTACCAGATTTATACGCCGAATTAATGATCTGCTGCACGCGATCCACATTCGATGCAAAAGTCGCAATAATAATTCTCGTGTCCTTGTGTTCCGCAAAAAGGCTGTCAAAAGTCCGCCCTACCGTCTTCTCGGAAGGCGTAAAACCAAGCCGCTCCGCATTGGTGGAATCGCACATCAATGCGAGGACTCCCCGCCGGCCGATCTCCGCAAATCTCTGTAAGTCAATGGCATCACCAAACACCGGCGTATAATCGACCTTAAAGTCCCCCGTGTGTACCACCACACCTGCCGGCGAATAAATAGCAAGCGCAGCCGCATCTACGATACTATGGTTTGTCTTGATAAACTCAACCCGGAAATGCCCCATATTAAGCGATTGTCCGAATTTGATCACTTTCCGTTTCGTGGTACCAAGCAGGTCATGCTCTCCTAACTTATTCTCGATAATTCCCATCGTCAGCCTTGTGGCATAGATCGGAACATTCAGTTCTTTTAAAACATACGGCAATGCGCCGATATGGTCTTCATGTCCATGCGTGATAACAAATCCCTTTACTTTGTCCGCATTCTCTTTCAAATAGGTAATATCCGGAATCACCAGGTCAATTCCTAACATTTCATCTTCCGGAAAAGAAAGTCCACAGTCTACTACGATGATACTGTCATCATACTCAAAGGCAGTAATATTAAGCCCAATCTGCTCCAAACCGCCTAATGGGATTACTTTCAGCTTCCCCGCTGATCTTCCCTCTTCAATTTTGCTCAAATAAATATCCTCCATTACAATAATTTCACGTCGTCCAACATATTATCAAATACAGCCGCCACTGCATTTAGTTCCTCATCGTCTGTTACGATTTCATATACTGCTTCCGTCTCCTCAAGAGCGGAAGTATCTTTGAGAATCAGCGCTTCGCCGTCGCCCTCCTCGGAGTCCGTCACCAGAATGTAGTCGATGCCGCCTAGCCTGGTCTGCTCTAAAACATAGAACCGGACGGGTTCTTCTCCCTCCGGTGTAAAAAGAATCTTCTCCATTTACTCTTTCTCCTCATCTGCGTTATCACGCAAACTATCTGCGCGGTAATCCAGATACCCCTGTAAAATGAAAGTCGCCGCGATCTTATCCACATACTCCTTGCGGTGTTCCCTGCGGATACCGGCTTCCATCATCACTTTATCCGCCGCTACTGTCGTAAGCCTCTCATCCCACATGACCACCGGCAGCCCCGTTCTTCTCTCTAACTTGTCCCGAAATTCCAGCGACAGTTGCGCCCTGTCGCCTATCGTATCGTTCATATTCTTCGGCAGCCCTAGTACGATCTCGGACACCTCATATTCCACAATTAATTCCTCGATGCGCGCCAACGTCCGCCTCAGCTTATTCTCGTCTTTCCTTCTGATAATCTCAATTCCCTGCGCCGTAATAAGAAGCGGATCGCTGACCGCTACGCCGACGGTCTTAGAACCGAAATCCAACCCCATGATCCTCATACCGTTACCGCCATTATTTATTCAGGGAATTTTTGATGTACTCCACCAGCATCTCTTCCACCAGCTCATCTCGCTCAACCTTCATGATCAGGCTGCGCGCACTCTTATGACTGGTAATGTAAGTCGGATCGCCGGACATGATGTATCCTACGATCTGGTTCACCGGATTGTACCCCTTCTCTGTCAGTGCCTCGTATACCGTGGAGAGCACAAGCTTCACTCCCGTCTCAGCTCCCCCTTCCACTGCAAAAAATTGTGTGTTCTCTAAATCATGCTGCATTGTTTCACGCCCTTATCCATTGTCAGATTTTTGATATTACCCCTATTATTACCATAATACCCTATCGCCACACAAAATTCAATCATTTTAAAATCATGGTGTCCTCATTCAGAAAACCTTCTATCGTTCCTTTTAGGATCTGGTTGCACAGATTTTCCGCTCCCTCAGTTCTCTTAGCTGCTTTCACATACTGCGGCGTGTGGCCAACCCAGTAAAATTCCCCGTCTATTTCCTTTTTTTCTTCAAAAAGCACTTCCGCCTCTGTTCCGATGCGCCTTGTGCGGTAGTCGTGGGACATCTGCCGTTCCGCCTCCATCAAAAGGGCGCTGCGCCTGCTCTTCTGTGCCTCCGTAAGCTGCTTGTCCATGGATGCCGCCGCTGTCCCCTGTCTTCTGGAATACTTAAAAATATGCATCTCATAGAAATGAACCTTGCGCACAAACTCTTCCGTAGTCCGAAACTCCTCCTCGGTCTCTCCGGGGAATCCCACGATAACATCCGTAGTAATCGCCGGGTCGGAATAATATTTCCGTAGCAATTCTGTTGTCCGAAAGTATTCCCCTGTGTCGTAACGTCTATTCATTCTTTTTAAAACCGAATCGCATCCGCTCTGCAGGGACAGATGAAAATGCGGGCAGATTTTATGCATCGCGCTGATACGCCCTGCGAACTCTTCCGTCACGATGCGCGGCTCTAAAGATCCCAGACGGATTCTTTTAAGACCGTCTATAGAATGTAATTCGCCAAGCAGCCGAAGCAGCTCCGGATTACCTCTGTCAATCCCGTAAGAACTGATATGAATGCCTGTCAGCACGATCTCCTGGTATCCCGCCTGCACGATGCCCTTCACTTCATTCAGAATATCCTCCTCTTTCCGGCTTCTGACCTTGCCTCTGGCGTACGGAATGATGCAGTAGGAACAAAACTGGTTACAGCCATCCTGAATTTTAATATATGCCCTGGTATGCTCTGCGGTCTTCGTCAAGGTCATTTCTTCGTATTCATCCGTGTGGTTGATATCGATGATCTCCGTTACGGTCTCTCTCTCCCGCCGTGCGCGACCTTCCCCGGCTACCGCGTCCGTCCCGCTCCGTTCTTCCATCTTCTCACGATCCTTTTGCGCAAGGTACTCTTCCAATATAGGGATCAAGTCTTTCTTGCGGTTATTGCCGATCGCAAGGTCGATCGCATCATCTTTTCTGACGGATTCTTCCCCCGTCTGCACATAACATCCGACCGCAACGACCACTGCATCGGGGTTATTTTTCCTCGCGCGATGGATCATCTGTCTGCTCTTTCTGTCTGCAATGTTGGTAACGGTGCATGTATTGATAATATAGATATCGGCTGCTTCATCAAAAGGTACAATTTTGTAGCCTTTTTCCTGTAAACTTTGTTGCATAACGTCCATCTCGTATCCGTTTACCTTACAGCCCAGATTATGTAATGCTACACTTTTCATAGTAATCTCCGCTTTTTTTGTATTGTTTTATCATTGACTTTTATCTTTTCAACCTTTAGTATGAAGGTATGAAATCCAAAAGGAGGTAAATCTTAAATGAAAACAGTACAGATTTCTTTAAATTCGATTGATAAGGTTAAATCTTTTGTAAACGATATTACAAAATTTGATTACGACTTCGATTTGGTATCCGGCAGATATGTGATCGATGCAAAATCTATCATGGGAATCTTCAGCTTAGATTTATCCAAGCCGATCGACTTGAATATTCACACTGAAGACGGCAGCGACGAAGTTCTTGCAGCTTTAAAGCCGTATCTCATATAAGACAGTCGTACCTATACTTATCATACTAAGAGACAGGAGAATGCCAGTAGCGGCATTCTCTCATACAAAATTTAGAGTTTCTTAGATAGCGTTTTTTGCTATCTTAGAAACTCTTTTTGTAAACGAGCTTGCTCGTTTTGTTACCTTACAATAATTACCTCATCCGTATCCAGCGCTGTCTGCACCAGCTCCTCAATCTTCTCGTCCAGATTATGCTCATGTTTCCGGATAATATTCAGATTCGGCTTCGTCACCGGATGCTTCGCCACGAAGATCGTGCAGCAGTCCTCAAACGGCTGGATAGACGTCTCGTAAGTATCAATCTTCTCAGATATATCCACAATCTCCATCTTATCAAATCCAATAAGCGGCCGATAGACCGGCAGTTCGCACACTTCATTGGTCGCCATCAGACTGTGCATCGTCTGAGATGCCACCTGCCCAATACTCTCTCCTGTAATCAATCCGAGACATTCCGTCTCTTTCGCAATATGTTCTGCAATACGCATCATATACCGGCGCATGATGATCGTCAGCTCATCGTGGGGGCATTTATCGTAGATATACAACTGTATGTCCGTGAAGTTGATAACATGGAGATAGATCGGTCCTGTGTAAGCCGCCACTTTCCTCGCCAGATCGACTACTTTCTGTTTCGCGCGCTCGCTTGTATACGGGGGCGCATGGAAATATACTGCATCGATTTTCACGCCTCTCTTGGCAATCATCCAGCCGGCGACCGGCGAGTCAATACCGCCGGACAGAAGCAGCATCGCCTTGCCGCCCGTGCCCACCGGCATGCCACCGGGCCCCGGAATGATCTCGGAATAAATATAGATTTTATCGCGCACCTCCACATTAAGCATGATATCCGGCTTGTGCACGTCCACACGCATTTCCGGATAGGCATCGAGTATCATCCCGCCTAACTCCGTGTTCATCTCCATGGAATTTAGGGGATAATTCTTTCTGGCGCGGCGTGCCACCACCTTGAATGTCTTATTTTTGTCGGGGTATACTTCGTTAATATACTCGACGATCGTCCTGCCGAGCTTCTCAAATCCTTCATCTTCCACGTATACCATTGGACAGATACCCGATATGCCGAACACTTTCTGAAGTCCCGCCACCGTTTCTTCATAATCGAAATCGGAAACCGCATCTACATAGATACGTCCGTCTGTCTTGCGCACGGCAAACTCGCCCTCGCATTTTTTTAAAGCATATTTGATCTGCTGTACCAGCGCATTTTCAAACAGATAACGATTCTTGCCTTTCACGCCGATCTCCGCATATTTTATCAGAAAAGCCGTAAACATATTCATCCTCCGTCAGTGTCTCACATATCTTCTCAGCATCGGAATCACTTCACCCAATGCCTGTATAGTATACTGGATTTCCTCCGCAGTTGTAAAGACTGAAATGCTAAAGCGAATCGTGGAATCGAGTAGTTCCCGCTCTACGCCGATCGCCTTGAGCGTCGCTGATGTCTGGGGTTTATTGGAAGCGCAAGCACTCCCTGCGGATACATAGATTCCTTTCTCTTCCAAGGCATGAAGCAAAACCTCACTCTTTACTCCCCGTACCGACAGGCTTACGATATGCGCCGCACCTTCCCTGCCCGGACAACCGTTGACTTTGACATCCTTTATTTTCTCCACACCATCAATCAACATCTTGCGCAGCCCATACATTCTGTTCATGTCACTATCGAGATTTTCATAGACCATCTCCGCTGCCTTGGCAAGTCCGGCAATTCCTGGGACATTCTCTGTACCCGAACGCATCCCCTTCTGCTGGCCACCGCCGTAAATGATCGGATTGACCTTAGCGCCTTCTCTTAGATAGAGGAAGCCGACTCCTTTCGGTCCGTGAATCTTATGTCCGCTGACAGACAGCATATCCACATGCATCCTAGAAGGATAGAGGCGGAATTTACCGAATCCCTGCACCGCATCCACATGGAAAAGCGTTTGCGGGTTTATCTGTTTAATCAATGCCCCCGCCTCGGCAATCGGTTCAACCGTTCCAATCTCGTTGTTGGTATGCATGATAGATACCAGAATCGTATCCGGTCTGATCGCGCGTTCTAGATCAGACAGCGAAATCCTTCCGCTATGGTCTACCGGAAGATAAGTCACCCGAAACCCTTGATTCTCCAGATACGCCATCGGCTGTAAGACCGCCGGATGCTCAATTCTCGTCGTGATCAGATGTCTTCCTCTTCTATGATTCGCCATCGCTGTACCAATCAGCGCAATATTGTCAGATTCCGTACCACCGGAAGTAAACAAAATTTCTTTCTCATTTCCTTTTAATATTTTTGCCAGCGTTTCCCTGGCGTATCTTACGTACCGTTCCGCCTCCACTCCCTTATGGTGCATACTGGAAGGATTTCCATAATCCTCGCACATAATTCTATGCATCAACTGCGCAACTTCGTCAAAACAGCGGGTGGTTGCAGAATTGTCTAAATACACTTCCATTGTTGTCATTCCTTTCTCTTGACTTATCGTTCGCGGAAGTTTCTGTTTTAGCGCTTTTTCTATTTGAAAAAAACATCCTTTATGCATAAAACAGACTCTAGCTTCATACCTTATAATATGTTGTTAAGATTCTAATTGATACATCAGCCATGACAATACGGCAAGTCCCGCCGTCTCCGTGCGCAGGATACGCCTGCCAAGTGTAATTGGTTCTATACCCGCCCGAATTGCCGCATCAATCTCACTTTCCTCATAGCCGCCCTCAGGTCCTATGAACAAGGCAATGCTTGCGCCTGGTTGAATCGATTCTATGATCTTTTTCGTGTGCTGCATGTCCTTTGCCAATTCATACGGAATCAATTTCACGTCCATGTCCTGCGCATATCCGATCGCTTCCTGCATACTCATAACACTGCGCACCTTAGGGATCACACCGCGTTTACTCTGCTTCGCTGCTGCCTTGGCAATTCCCTGCCATCGGTTGACCTTGGCTGCCGCCTTCTTCTCATCCAGCTTAACTACACACCGTTTCGCCGCCACCGGAATCACTTCGTATGCTCCCAGCTCGACCGCCTTCTGAATGACCAGCTCCATTTTATCTGCCTTCGGCAGTCCTTGGAAAAGATATATTTTGGATGGCAGTTCCACACCGTCCTCCTTGATAAAACGAAGCGTGCAGACCACTTCGTCGTCCGTATATTCCTCTATGCCACAACGGTATTCTCTCTGGTCTACTCCGTTACTGACTGCGATCTCTTCACCAATCTTCATGCGAAGCACATTTTTGATATGATTAAAATCACTCCCGGTTATCCTGATTCTTTTATCTTGTATCTGTGACGGTTCCACAAAAAAACGGTACATATTTGTATGCCTTTCCCCTACAACAAATTGTCGCTCAGCAGCGACGATTAAGGATCTACACTACCGCAATTTCCTATTACGATTCGGGTGTCAAAAGCTCTTTCGATAAACTTTGGTTGGCAGATTGCACAAAAAAACGAGCTTTGCTCGTTTGCGAGATTCGCTTCGCGAACTCGAAATAAGCATATGTTTTGTAAAGGAGACTGAGATTTTCTTAGTATTCCGTC
>JAMPGN010000108.1 GCA_023663915.1 Eubacterium sp.
AGAAAGCGGTATGTTTACTGCTCAGCATGGCTATCATATTCACATATTCAGAACCGGCGCAGGCGGTCACGAGTGACAGTATCCGTGAGAAAGAGGCGGAGATCGAGGCGGCGAGGGAGGAAGTCTCCGGTCTGAAGTCGAATCTTACGGATGTGGAGGCTTTGAAGAAGGAGCTGGAACAGTCGAAGAGCGACCTGACAACCTATGTGACACAGCTTGATCGTCAACTGAGCGACATACAATCTAAGATAGAACAATATAATACATTGATCGCTGAAAAAGAAGAACAGATCGAAGTGACGACTGAGGAGTTAAATGAGGCGGTCAGAATGCAGGAAGAACAGTATGAAGCAATGAAAAAGCGCATTCAGTTCATGTATGAGAGAGGTGATACCTTTTATATGGAACTGCTCTTTTCGGCAACGAGTTTTTCCGACATGATTAATAAAGCGGATTATATTGAGGCATTGTCCGAGTATGACAAGCAGAAATTGGATGAGTATGTAGAGACCAAGGAAATGATCCGGCTTTTCAAGGAAGAGCTGGTGGCGGAGAAAGAGGTGCTCGACGAGGCGAAGGTAGCCGTGGAAGCAGAGGAGACCAATATCAGCACACTCATCAGCGAGAAGGAAGCACAGATTGTCACGGTATCTACCGACATTTCCAACAAGGAAGCAGCGATCAAGGAATATGAGGATATGATCGCGCAGCAGAATGCGGAGATCGCGGCGTTGGAGAAGGCGGTAGCGGAAGAGAAGGCACGGCTTGAAGCAGAGAATGCCCAAGCGAGAATCTATAACGGAGGCATGTTTGCCTTCCCGTGTCCGGGTTACAAAAGGATATCCGATGAATACGGCAACCGTATCCACCCGATACTGGGAACGCAGCAGTTCCATAATGGGGTAGATCTGGCGGCGCCCAGTGGTACGGCGATCTATGCCGCCTATGATGGGGACGTGGTTGCGGCCGCCTACAGCGGCTCCATGGGAAATTATATTATGATAGACCATGGCAGTGGGTTATATACGATCTATATGCATTGTTCCGCACTGTATGTATCGAAGGGACAGACAGTTGTGAAAGGACAGAATATTGCGGCAGTCGGCAGTACGGGACGCTCTACGGCTCCGCATCTTCATTTCAGCGTGCGTCTGAACGGAAGCTATGTCAGCCCGTGGAATTATTTAAGTTAGTAATGGATGGAGTGGGTCATTTTGAATCAGAACGGAGACAACAATTACTATAATAACGATTACGGTCAGGGGAATCGAAATCAGGGTATGAACAATCCCTACTACCAGCAGCAGCCGCAGATGCCGCCGGGATATCCGCCGCCTGCGCCGGGCGGGCAGAACAATAAGGGCGGCGGAGTTTTTCTGCTGGGACTTCTGGTCGGCGTTATTATCATGACGCTTGTGGGAAGCTGTGCATATGTAGGGACGAGGCTGTACCAGATGTCTTCCGAGCGTCATGCCAAAACAGCCAGCGCTGACGGTAGTTCCGAAGACAGCTTGATCAATGACAATTCGATTGAGAAGCTGGAGACGCTGGAGGAGGTCATTGAGGACTATTATTATAAAGATGAAGATATTGACATCGATGCGATGACGGATGGCATGTACGCAGGACTTGTAGATTCTCTTGGGGATCCGTATTCCGTTTATTATACGGCGGAAGAGTGGCAGGACCTGATGCAGGAGACGGAGGGAGTCTATTATGGAATCGGTGCATATCTGCAGCTGGATATTACGACGGGATTTGCGAAGATCAATGGAGTCATTGCCGATACGCCTGCGGAGGAGGCAGGACTCAGGGAAAATGATATCATATACATGGTAGACGGTGAGGAAGTACAGGGGTTAGAGTTGTCAGAGGTAGTGTCCAGAGTGAAAGGCGAGGAGGGTACGACAGTACATCTGACGATCTATCGCGAAGGGGAATCGGATTATCTGGAAATTGATGTGGAGAGACGCAAAATCGAATCTCCGACTGTCAATTATGAAATGTATGACAACGGAGTGGGTTATATCCAGATTACCGAGTTTGACGAGGTGACGACGGAACAGTTTACGGATGCGCTGGCAGTTGTGAAAGGTTCTAAGGCAAAAGGGCTGATTCTGGATCTGCGAAGCAATCCGGGAGGCAGTCTTCCGGTCGTGGTGGATATCGCCAGGGCGATCCTGCCCGAGGGAATGATTGTGTACACGGAGGACAAATACGGCGAGAGAGACGAATATACCTGCGACGGAAAGAATGAACTGGATATCCCGCTGGTGGTGCTGATCAACGGTAATTCCGCCAGTGCATCGGAGATTCTTGCCGGAGCCATCAAGGATTATGGGAAAGGCACGCTGATCGGTACGACGACGTTTGGCAAAGGTATTGTGCAGAGGGTATTGCCGCTCACGGACGGTACGGCGTTAAAGCTGACGATCAGCTCCTACTATACGCCGAAAGGCAATAATATTCACGGGATCGGCATCGACCCGGATATCGAGTGCGAATTTGACAGTGAGGCATACTATGATAATGGCGTGGATAACCAGTTGGAACGCGCGAAACAGGAAATTGGCAGAATGATTAAGCAGTAGGAGAATTTGTATGAATATCGTATTGTTATCGGGAGGATCGGGCAAGCGGTTATGGCCGCTTTCTAATGAGAGCCGGTCAAAACAGTTTATCAAAATATTTCAGACCAGGGACGGTATCTATGAATCGATGGTTCAGAGAGTGTACCGCCAGATACGTTCGGTTGATGATAACGCCGAGGTGACGATTGCAACGTCGAAGTCACAGGTGTCGGCGATCCACAACCAGTTGGGGGAAGATGTCGGGATCAGCGTGGAGCCGTGCCGCAGGGACACGTTTCCGGCGATCGCACTGGCTGCGGCATATCTGCATGATGTGCGGGGAATCCACGAAGAGGAATCGATCGTGGTCTGTCCGGTAGACCCTTATGTGGAGGAAGATTATTTTGAGGCGCTGCGAAAGCTGGGGAAACGTGCTGGGGAAAGCGAGGCAAATCTGGTTCTCATGGGAATTGAGCCCACTTATCCCAGCGCAAAATACGGGTATATCATTCCTGAAACGAAAACAAATATCAGCAGGGTATCCGTGTTCAAGGAGAAGCCCACAGAAGAAAAGGCGCAGGAGTATATTGCAAAAGGTGCGCTCTGGAATGGCGGGGTATTCGCGTTTCGCTTAGGATATGTGTTACGGCGTGCGCATGAGCTGATTGACTTTACAGGGTATAAGGATCTTTTTGAAAAATATGATACGTTGACAAAGATCAGTTTCGACTATGCGGTCGTGGAGCACGAGCAGAACATCGAAGTAATGAGCTTCGGCGGCGTGTGGAAGGATATGGGGACATGGAACACGCTGACAGAGGCGATGGAGAGCGACAGCATTGGCAAGGCAATATTGAATGACCGATGCGAGAATGTACATGTGGTAAATGAGCTGAATGTTCCGGTTCTTTGTATGGGGCTGAAAGACGTCGTTGTATCTGCCAGTCCGGAAGGAATACTTGTCTCCGATAAAACACAGTCCAGCTACATTAAGCCATATGTGGACGAAATCGACCAGCAGATCATGTTTGCGGAGAAATCGTGGGGCAGTTTTCAGGTGATCGACATTGAAGAAGGATGCATGACGATCAAGGTCACGCTAAATCCCGGACACAGCATGAATTACCACAGTCATGAGCGGCGCGACGAAGTGTGGACGGTAGTCAGCGGACATGGCAAGACGATTGTGGATGGAGTGGAACGGCAAGTGTCCGCCGGAGACGTGATACAGATGCATGCAGGCGTTCCGCACACGATCTTTGCCGATACGAGGTTACAGGTGATCGAGGTGCAGATCGGGAGGGAGATCAGTGTGCATGATAAGAAGAAAATGGAGTTGTAATTGTTGGTTAGATTGAAAATATGTTATATTTTAAATAGAAGCTGCCGATAATGTTATTCAGAGTTCTATATAGCATGACCGGATAAATTATAGATTGAAGAGTTTGACAGAACGTTGTCCGGAATAGTATAATAATAAATACTGCATATAATGAATGTTGCGAGTGGCTTTTTATTGCAGAGTGTTACAAAGGGAGGTAGATTATGGCTAACGTGGGAAGAAAGCTTGGCGTTAATATCTTTACGTTAATGCGAAATTCTGGAATTAGTCGTGAAGATTTAGCTGGAGAATTAAATTACACATATAGAGATGTATGCAGAATACTCGAAGGTAAATTAATGCTGACGCCGATTGAAATTGAAAAGATTGCTAAACTGTTTGGAAAATCGAAAAAGGAAATACTTCATTATGAGGCGGATAGATTCGTTCCGGAGTTACAGTATATGAAAGAATTCAGTAATACGGATAATTTAGATAAAATATTAGATTTACTGGATGATTATGTAGAATTGAAAGAAACTATGTAAAAACTTAAGCTGTACGAAAACCGTACAGCTTTTTTATCGTGGGAAACTCTTGCGAGGTGGCGTTATGGACTGGAATAAAGTTGTAGAGGCTATTCAGTATATAATATCTAAGATCAAGGAAAAATGCATTATTCAGAATACCGCAATCAGGGATAATATTTTTGGTATTTTGGAGAATAGTTGTACGGTTATTTATTATCCGTTGGAAGATGAAAAAAACAGGGGATTTCATATTAAAAAAATTGTAAAAAATGAACTTGAGGATTTTGTTTATATAAATACGGCAAAGCCTATCGCGGAACAGATTTTTGCTGCGGCACACGAGTTTGGACATATATGGGAAGTCGCTGAAAAGGTATGGGAATATGTTGGATACGATGGAAAACCGACAATAGATGAGGAAGAGGAAATTACTAATCGATTTGCAGCAGAGCTTCTTATGCCGGCGCAGGCATTTCGAGATACTTTTTTGGCGCATATGGCTGAGATGGGAATAAAGCCCGGAAAGGTAATGCTGGATGATTTGATTCATGTAATTGTCTTGCAAATGAGCGATTTTATGGTTCCCTATGAATCCGTTCGGAAAAGATTAGTGGAAACGCATCTTATGAAGCCGGAAGCTGCAGAATTTTTACTATGTAAAGAAAAAGAAATATTAAAGTTGGTTTCTATTTTTACAAAGGATCAGAATACTTATCTTGGACAGGGAACGTGTGTAAAAACCATTTCCGGAATCAGAGCATTAATTGAAGATGCGGAAAAAGGTGAGAGTGTTGATGAATACTTGCTCAAGAAAATTAAGAAAGAATTTGATATCATAGATAAACCCATCGAAGAAGAAAAAATCGAGATTCATATAGGAGAAGCCAATGATGAGTAAAAGAGAGGTCTTAGTTGATACGGGTTTTCTCGAAAAATTATCACAAGATGGAAAAGACCTTCGGACTTTCAAAAAGATACTATCAGATTTGGAGTATAGTCCTGTTATTCATCCATATATTGCAGAGAAAGAACTTGACATGTATTCTTATTTTGAGGAACTAAAGAAAGAAGGTTTTATCAGAGTTGCAAAATATGATGAGTTTTTACAAGATGATACAGACTGGGAATTGTATGCAGAATATTTTGTTGACATTCATGATAAACTAAGGGAATATCTTGAAACGGTTGGCAGGAAAAAGCAATTGGAAAAACTTGCTCTTCCGAGAGGGCAAACGATTTTCTCGTACCGTAGAGCAGCAATGAGTTTAGGAGATGTACATATAATGTTAATGGCTTTTTTTATGAAAATGCCTGTTATTCTCACGGAAGATTCAGATATTACAGCGCTTCGTTCTATAACAAGAAGAAAAATGAATAGTGAGTTATATGCGTTAGATATTTATAATGTGATAGATTTGCTTAAATTGCTTGCTCAAAAAGAAAACATCTCTTTTTCAAAAAAAGAGTTACTCGATATCGCAAAATCTATTGGTGAAAGGAAAAATCAATCAGAAATTAAGCAAGTGTGGGATAGTTATCATCGGAATACATAAAACATGCGAGAGTGAATCTCCCGCATGTTTAGCATACCATAAATTAATGGCTGCTGAAACGGCATTAGTATTTATGGTTTACTTACCTTTCAACCGGTGCATCACTTCATTACCGCCCGCACCGAAATAGTCATGCAGTGTTTTATATTCTTTATATAATTTCTCATAAAGCTGCACATTCCGGGGGATCGGCTCGTATTTCTTTTCCCCGCGCTTACCCATTGTGCGTGCCGCTTCGTTGACGGTCGCGTAGCCGCCTGCCTCGACACCCGCTGCCACTGCCGCATAGACGGATGCACCGAAAGCCGAACCTTGATTCGTGGAACTCGTAAGAATTGTTTTACCCAGCACATCCGCATAAATCTGCATCATAAACGGGTTCTTACCCACAATGCCGCCGCAGGCATAGAGTTCCTTCGCCGTGATCCCGCCTTTCTTAAATTCCTCGAAAATAGCACGCATACCGAAGGCAGCGGACTCCAAAAGTGCGCGGTAAATTTCTTCCGGCTTCGTGCGAAGCGTTAAGCCAAGTATCATTCCGGAAAGATTTGCGTCCGCGAGACAGGAGCGATTACCGTTCCACCAGTCTAAGGCAACCAGACCGCTCTCTCCTGGCGCAAGGCGTGCCGCCTTATCGCTGAGCAGCGTATGGACGGAAACGCCCAGCTTGGAAGCCTCTTTCTCATAGCTGCCTGGCACGCAGTTTGTCACAAACCAGTCAAATAGGTCGCCGACCGCGCTCTGCCCTGCCTCGTAAGCATAGAGGTTTGGGAGCACCGCATTTTTGACACATCCGGAGATTCCCGGTATATAAGATAATTGATCGGAACAGAGCAGCATACAGCAGGAAGTTCCGAGAATCATCAAGGCTTTGTTAGAATCATCAATACCCGCGGAAGGCACTGCTACGTGTGCATCGATCAGGGATGCCGCAACTGCCGTTCCAGCATTCAGCCCCAGCTTATTGGCAGCTTCTTTGGTCAGCCTTCCAGCGCATTCCCCTACTTGAACTTCCCGTCCTTTCAGCTTCTCATTCAGTGAGGCAAGACGCGGATGAAGTTCCTGCAAAAAATCTGCCGACGGATAGCCATCTTCCTCGTTCCACAGGAGTTTATAACCTGCATGGCACATACAGCGTGTCATCTCGCCGGTCAGAAGATAGACGAGATAATCGCTTACCTCTGCGAAGTTGTCCGTTGCATCATATACATCCGGCGCTTTTGCGGCGATCTCCATAAGTTTGGGAAGCATCCATTCTGCATTCACCTTTCCGCCACAACGCGTCATAAATTTCTCTTTGCGTTCCTTGGCGAGTGCGGTAATGCGGTCGGCTTCTTCCTGTGCACCGTGGTGTTTCCATAGTTTTAACTGCGCATGAGGGTTCGTCGCAAAACGCTCTGTCTTGCCAAGAGGGATGTTGTCACTCGTAAGAGGCAGGAACGTGGAGGAAGTAGCGTCAATGCCGATACCGATCACATTTTCTGTTTTACACCCGGATTCTTCAACAACTGTGCGGATGGTATGGTACATGGCATCCACATAGTCGTCGATCTCTTGAATCGCAAAATCGGCAGGCAGTTCCGTCTCCGTTCCAGGCGCAGTGCGCAGGATTCCGTGTGGGTAGGGGTAAATACTTTCTGCAATCACCTCGCCGTTGTGCACCTCCGCCATGACTGCTCTTGCGGAGAGCGTACCGTAATCCAATCCGATCACGTATTTATTTGTTTCTTTCTCGCAGATATTGTTTGCGGTAGTTTTACAAGGAACGGTTTCAAAAGTTTTTTCCTGTTTATCCATATTTTCAGATCCTATTTCTTAATTTTCATTACAATATTTTGCTACGAGTTTCTTTGCCGCTTCGTCCAGTTCCCCGATATCCCACATTAGCTGTAGGATGGTGTAGCGGTCGCGCAGCTCCTTGCCATAGCGTATGCTGTCGTAGACGTACTCGCGCGGGATACCAACGTCCGCAGGCACTTTTGCAGCGCCTAGCTTGTCAAGTACTTGATAGATTTCGGATGCTTGCGGAGCGGTTTTTGCGATCGCCTGAAGTTCGTCCCATTTTTCCTCGATGATGGAAAGACGCCGCATCAGTCCTTCGGGATCATTCTTTTTTGCCTTCTTTTCGAGTTCGATGATGCCGTCTGCACCGTCACGATAACAGCGGCGTATTTCCTTCTCCCATTCTTCCACCGAAGGACGGTTGGCAATTCCCTCTCGGATCTTGGTGAAATCAGGCTTCTCCATCTTAGATAGCATATTGTAAAGTTCTAACATTAGCACGGTGCCGATACCGACTTTTGTCCCGTGCAGGACTGCGGGAATGCCGTCGAAAAGAAATTGCATTTCCCAGTAATGGGACTGGTGGTGTTCCGCGCCGGAAGCCGGACGTGAGTTGCCGGAGAAGTCCATGGCAATACCGGAAAGCACTAACGCCTGTGTGAGAATCGAAACCGCATTGCTGTCATGGGACGCGAGTCCTTTTGTGCTCTCCATGGTTTGGTCCACGGCGGTTCGCATGATGTCGGCAATCGTGTCGCAGTAGTATTCGTTGTTGATAATGTGTGAAATTTTCCAGTCAAGAAGACAGTTGTATTTGCCGAGAATGTCCGCGGCCCCGGCTGCGAGCATCTTAAGCGGCGCCGCCGCCATGATCTCAGGGTCGCAGATAAGCGCAAGTGGTTCCTGTGCAGGAAAAGTAATTTTCATATTGTGGAAAATCAGCGGAGCTACACCACTCACAAGCCCGTCCATCGAAGGTGCGGTCGCGACTAACAGGAAAGGTCTTCCGGTGATATAACTGAAATAACGTCCGAGATCGTTGATTGTGCCGGTGCCGATGGAGATGATAATGTCCGCCTCCTTGTCATTCGCCATTGCGACGCTGCCTAGTGCATGTTCATTCGCTGCAAGATCGCCAATATCGGGACTTTTCAGGACATGAGAGGTAAAAGGGACGTCGGCTTTCTTGAGCGTCTCTTCCACAAGGCATCCTGCAATCTCGTGTGTATGCGTGTCGGAGATCAGATAAGGTCTTGTGTATCCAAGTGTGGATAAAAGCGCAGGAAGTTTCCCGATCGCACCCGGCTCAAAGATATAATGTGCAAACAGTGATTTGTGCGTCCGTCCGCACTCACATTCAAAACTGCAGTTTAAGTATTGTTCGATCGATTGGTTTGGCATATGGATTCCCTCATTTCTTTTGGTGTATGGTATCTTATGTTATAGGAAATTCCTACAAAGAGTGGAAGAACCGAAGGTTCTTCCCAAGATAATCGCGAAGCGATTTTCTTGTATTATATAATATTATAACTGTGGGCGATGGAATGTTCAACGGATTTTGAGTTGTGCTATGACAACAATGTACTATGGCAAAACAGCAAGATGATAATCGAGTAGTAACTCATTCACATCAAAGATTGTCTGCTTTCGATGTAAGGCAAACAGAATCAATGCATCCCGTTCATCTCTTGCATATAATTCTCTGTTGCCTGAGATTTTTAGCAATTTCTGGGTTTCAGAGTCTGAAAGCCGGAGTCCAAATGCCATAGCGATCAGTTTATCTCTCGAAGGCGTTTTTTGTCCGGCAAATATTTTATAGACATAGGTTCGCTCAAGCTGTGAGCCCTGCACGACATCCGCCTTACGAAGTTTCTTCTGTGACAACAGCGTGTTTAGATATTCCCACAGATTTGTCGTAAGCAGGTTGTCTTTGTTTTCGGTTAGATAGTCATTAATATCTGTCGCCATCCGGATTTCATGGCCCAGTTGGTCAGTAGTCTTGGATTCCATATTGCATCTCCTTTGGATAATCTGATATCATGGATATAGATATTGTAATCTTGGGTGCTGCCGGCAAGACCTGCAGAGCAGTTCTTGCGGCACAGACTACAAAATCTGAGTCTATTATACTGAATGATCAGGAAAGTAACAAGGGTGGAAACAGTAATATGGAATACGAAGAGATCAGGCTGGTTAAGCAGAGTGAGAAAAGTACGATACATCTGATACGGGACGAAGAGGACACGCAACTTTTGATACGGAAAGTACTGACAGGGAGACATCCTGTATATGAAAAACTGCAGGAATATTCGCATCCATGTCTGCCAAGAGTCCATGAGGTTCTTTTATCTGATGATATGACGACGGTTGTAGAGGAGTATATAGAGGGAGAGTCGCTTGATAGTGGGAAACTGACGGAGAAACAATGTAAAGATATTGTCAGGGAATTATGCGGCGTTCTGGAATTTCTTCATGGCAAAGGCATCATCCATCGAGATATCAAGCCGAGTAACATTCTTTTGGCACAAGACGGACATATTCGGCTGATTGATTTTGACGCGGCGCGTATGATTAAGGAGGAGCAGATTCAGGATACGATACTGCTTGGAACCAGAGGATATGCGCCGCCGGAACAATATGGTTTTGCCCAGACCGACGAGCGGGCAGACATCTATGCACTAGGCGTTACACTTAAGAATATTCTGGGTGAGAAAAGCTCCAAAGCACATTATCAGAAGGTTATATCTAAGTGTACAAATCTCGATCCAGATAAACGGTATCGGACTGTGCGGCAGGTAGAACGCGCTTTTTTCTTTCCACATTGGACGATGTTATGCGTCGTCGCCGTGGTGGTTCTGGGCATTCTTGTGTGGAGTGTTATGCCGGAACGGACTACGTCTGGGGAATCGGTACAGTCAGACGGTCTGATTGTCCTGTCTGCGCCGGAAGAGCCGCATTGGGATCAGGAGACGGGAATTGCGTATTGGCGCAATGTGCCGGAAGCTGGCGAAGGTGATATTGTGAAATATGACTGGAAATTGTATCGATGCGATACGCCGACACCGCCGGATCTTGATACGACGGAATGTGATCTTGAGCGCAGTATGCGGGGGAGAGCGAGCGAAGAGTTTTTTGATCTTGCGCTGTCATGTGAGTTTTGGGATAATGGTTTTTATTATTTTGCGGTGCGTGCATCCGGGGATGGAGTGACTTACGCAGACAGTTCGTATGTATTGTCGGATGCATTCGAGTACACAGGCGCGGATGCCCCAAGACTTCCAGCACCCGAAAACCTTTCGTGGATTTTGAAACAAGATGAGGAGAGCAATCGGTATTTTGCTGCTTTTGATAACTGGGATGACTATGAGGATAAGGATACGATCCAGGTTTTTGTATATGATGAGAATGGTGAGTGGGTCAACAGTGATATCTATTATAAAGAAGAGCTTTTGGCAAATGGTTGGCCGGGCATCCTTGTTCCGGGGGAGTATGTAAATCAACAGGGCAAGTCATACCGTTTCGCGATTCAGGTTACAAGCTCTCGTCCGAACGAGTACAGAGCCAGTCCGGAAGTCTTTCCATGGCCTGTCGAGGAAGAGTATTTGAGTCCATGGCTTCGGAATTTAAGATGAAATGTAGACTGGCGGTCCACCAAACACGTTGAAGTATCATATAGAATGCTGTAGAAAATGTAAACAGGAGGGCAGCAGCATGATACAGAGAGATGAATGGAAGATAAAAGTACCGCCGGAATTTGTAAAAGAGGATATTTATGAGCCGGTATACTTAAACCAGTATGGTTATTATGAACCTCGCAGGAAAAATACTGTGCAGGAAAGAAATGAAAATTTTGAAGAACATTATTTTCAGGATTATGCGGGTGCAACTTATGAAAAAGCTGAGTATCCGCCGGAAGAGTTGGATTACATTCATAATCAAATCGAAGAAAGAGCTTATGTAATCGAACAGAACCTTGAAAAAATGGGGACAAAAGGAGATTATTCTCTTTTGGATATTGGATGTGGAGAAGGATTTTTATTGCAGTTTTTCCATGACAGGGGAAAACGGGTAAAAGGAATTGATATCGGTTCTTACGCGCTTGAACATTTTCATCCAGAGATGCTGGCTTTTTTTGAAAAGGGGACTATGGAAAGATTGCTTCCGAAGATGGAAGAACGCGGAGAAAGATATGATGTCGTCAATATTGACCGCTGTCTGGACATGGTAGATGATGTGGATGTCTGTCTGAACCACATCAAGAGGGTTATGGATAGCCGGTCAATTCTGGTAGTAAAGGTTGCCAATAATTACTCCAATCTGCAGAGAATGTTGTTGAAAAAGGGTGAAATGACAAAAGAACACTGGCTAGATGACCCGGATCACACAGGGTATATGAATAGGGAAGGGCTGATTGCGAGACTGGATGCAAACGGATTGGAATGCCTGGATTTTTATGGGGATACGTTTGTCGATTTCCATCTGGTGAATCCTTTTACCAATTATTATGAGAAGCCCGAAACTGGCAAAGCGGCTCATAAGAGTACTGTGTGTCTGGAGAATCTGTTCCATGATATTTCCATGGAGCGCACCGTGGAGATTTGTCGTATGTTGGGCGATATGGGATTTGGCCGGGAAATCGTAGGAGTTTTTAAGAAGAGGTGAAAAGATGATTGACACAAACGCTTCCCTGGATTGGAAGGCGTTGTAGTTTGAGAAGGCGGTGAGTAAATGATGGCTATGAAAGAAAGAGCGGTTGATATAATCAGCCACATGTCTGAAGATAAGGTGTATTATGATGTATTGAAGCTCCTTGAGGGCATTGAGGGATTAACTGCTAAAAATTTGGAAACAGATTTTATGGATATATCTGTGAATGAAAGTTCTGGGAGGAAGCTTGGTCCACTGGTTGGGGGCTTGTTTTTATGGCGGATGATTTTGACGAAACGCCAGATTGCTTCAAGGAGTATATTTGATGGGATATATATTGGATACAAATGCATTTATTTTTTATTTATATAATCCAAGGCAGCTGTCCGAAGCGGCTCTGGATATTGTGTATCATGGGAATAACCAGATATATGTAAGTATCGCTTCACACTGGGAAATTATCATAATGACGATCCTCGCGTCGTTACTGACGTGGGGATTTTCTGTGTTTAGCGGAGAAAGAACAAACGTGTTTCAGCAGAAAAGATATGTAGATTCCGATATAAAAAAGTAAAATTTTAGCATTAGAACCTCATGTAAATTTTTGTTATAATAAATAAACTGTATAATTTTGAAGGTATACAGAAAAATTTGGAGGTGGGGTTATGTTTAAACGAGAGCAGTTTGGAATTGTTTTCAACTCAATTTTTTCATTGGTATTTGCTGCGGCGCTTACCTTGTTTGTTCAAATCAGGAACGGGCAGTTTACCTTTGAAGCTTTTATTATGGCGCTTGTACCGGCTTTTGCAATCAACTTTGTGCTGGGTTCGTACATACCGTTAGTAAAAGTAGGAAGTGCTTTTGCCGGGATTTTCATAAAAAATGAAAAGAATCCAGTATTTAACTTATTGCGTATGTTTGCGATTGTTTTCATTATGACATTCCTGATGAGCCTTCTTGTAATGTTTACGGAAATGGGATTTACAGTGGTGTTGATATTTGCTTTGATAAGTTCGTTCCCCTTGACGTTCTTATATGCCTATATTATAGCGCTGATTGTGTTCCCGATTTTGCTGAAAGCGACAGAGGCGCTTTGCACAAAGTAATTTAATCAGCAGTCCCTCAATAGGCCGGTCTGTGTAAGCGGACTGGTCTATTTTTTGTGCTATAGGAAATTCCTATGCAATTTTCGAGTTTGCGAAGCGAATCGCTGCATC
>JAMPGN010000109.1 GCA_023663915.1 Eubacterium sp.
CGGATATATTTATCTCCCAGATGAACCTCATTCTGCGTGAAAGCGACATATTTCTGTCGCCCCTTCCCGAAAGGGACTTTCGAGAGCTTCAATTCCCGAATATCTCTTGAAACGGTCGCCTGCGTAACCTGGTATCCGGTGCTGCACAATCTGTCCGCCAACTCCTCCTGCGTCTCAATCTCATATTGATCGATCAATTCAATTATTTTCTCATGTCTTCGTTTCTTAATATGATTGTTCATAGTACTATCATCATCCATTTATTTCACGCTTATTTTCTTTACTCGCTCATCTTCTTGTGTAACACCGCGAGGAAACTTTCGGTATTTAGTTTCAAGATTCCTGTAGTCTTTGACGCTTTGCGGATCACGATGCTGTCCCCTGTCTTCATCGTGATCTTATGGCTGCCATCAAAATTAGCCTCCACCGTCTGCGGCCGTCCATCCCTTCCCTGTGGGATCTCGATCTTAATCTCATCTTCCGAGGCAAGAACGATACTTCTCGTGTTCAAAGTGTGCGGACAGATCGGCGTCAGCAGCAAAAGTCTTGCACTCGGCTCAACAATCGGTCCACCCGCCGACATATTGTAACCCGTAGAACCGGTGGGCGTCGCAACGATCATTCCGTCGGCGCTATAACTGTTTAAAAACTGCCCGTTGACGTAGATGTGAAAAGTCAAGATCTGTAACGAACCGCACCGCGATATCACGATATCATTCAGGGCAAAATTCTCCTCCGCCCCATCCGCGCTGTCTGTCCGCCCATTTAGCATCATCCGCTCTTCTCTGGTATAATCATCCTCAAGCAGTCTGTCAAGCGCCTGCTCGATCGTGTTACTATCCACTTCCGCCAGATATCCCAACGTTCCGAGATTCATACCGATTAATGGAATCTCACTGTCCACCATGTTTCGCGCCGCCCGCAGCAACGTACCGTCACCGCCTAATACGAGTGCACAACTCGTTTCCTTTTTGCCACGGCAAGCACCAGATACATGTCCGCCTGCAATCGGTCCGCCTATCGCAGCAGTGACCGCATCCACAGTATTTTCCACACAGATTACACTGCCGCCCCGCGCCTTCAAATATGCAGTGATCCTATCCGTATAGATTCCTTGCGGGTCTTTTATCTCATTCGTGATTAGGAAAAAATGCTCCATCCGCTTATTTCTCCTTATCCAGCGCGCCGTGTGCATCCGACACCACGCCTAAGATCAACTTCTCCATATCATCATCATACGATCTTCCGCTTCTATCTTCTGTCAAACTGCGCAGAATGCCCTCCGCCTCAGCCTCCGTCATCATACGAGTTTCTTCCGGAATCTCTACTCTCTTGACAAGATAGACCAGATACTCGATATTGCCTTCCGGTCCTTTGATCGGTGAATAAGTTAGTCCCTTCATCTCAAACCCGATCAGATCAGCATAATCGATCACCTTATGCACCACTTCCTCATGCACATCAGGCTCTCGCACAACACCTTTCTTGCCGACTTTATCTTTCCCCGCCTCAAACTGTGGTTTAATCAGACACACCATACTGCCATTGCTTTTAAGCAGATTCCGCGCCGGCAACAGGATTTTCGTCAACGAAATAAAAGAGACATCCACCGATGCAAAATCAATCGGTTCTCGGATATCGTCCGCCGTCACATAGCGGAAATTCGTCTTTTCCATGCATACGACCCTCTCGTCATTTCGCAGTTTCCAGTCAAGCTGGCCATGTCCGACATCGATCGAATACACGCGCCCTGCACCATTTTGCAGCATACAGTCCGTAAACCCGCCCGTGGATGCGCCAATATCCATGCAAACTGCGTGGGTAAGCACAATCGGAAACTCTTCCAGCGCTTTCTCCAGCTTCAAACCGCCCCGGCTCACATATTTTAGAGTACTACCCTTTACTTCGATATGAATTTTGTCCTCATCAAAAGTCGTTCCCGCCTTGTCTTCCCGCTGTCCATCCACAAACACGTTTCCCGCCATGAGTATGGCTTTCGCTTTCTCTCTGGATGGTGCGTATCCCTGTCTGACTAAGATAACATCTAATCGCTCTTTCATATTCCCCATCTTCACCACATCGTTATCAGAATAGCACAATACCGATATGATAACATTCAAAACGCTCTTTTCATTGCGCGTGTTATTTATTCTCGCCCGCCATCGACACATAACAGGTCATGATCTTCTTCACGATGGAATCCTCATCAATCCCGATCTCACGCTTGAGTAGTTCCACATTGCCATGCTCCACATACTCATCCGGGAGCGCAATATTAAGCACCTGCACCGGCGCGCCGATACCGTCCACGTATGACCTGACCTTCTCGCCGTAACCGCCGCTTAACACATTCTCCTCCATCGTCACGATCAATCTATGCTCCTTGCATGCTTCCCGTACAGCCTGTTCGTCGATCGGCTTTACAAACCTCGCATTCGTCAATGAACAGGAATATCCCCTCTCTTTGAGCCGGTCGCGCACTCCAAGTCCCACCTTGACCATACTTCCCACGGCAAACAATATAATATCTTCTTCCTCGTAGATCGCTTCACTCTTCCCATATTCGATAGGTGTACGGTTATCCTTCAGCCCGTCAAAAGCCTCTCCCCGCGGATAACGCAGCGCGATCGGCATACCGGACGCGACCGCAAATTTCATCATATCAGAAAGCTCCCATTTATTCTTGGGCGCCATAATATGCATATTCGGTATTGACGACAGATAGGAAAGGTCAAAAATTCCCTGATGGGTCTCCCCGTCACTGCCGACAAGCCCCGCCCTGTCTATGGCAAACACTACAGGCAGGTTTTGAAGACATACGTCATGAAGTATCTGGTCGTAAGCCCTCTGCAGGAACGAAGAGTATATTGCAACGATCGGCTTCAAACCGCCAGCCGCCAGCCCCGCCGCAAAAGTCACCGCATGTTCCTCCGCAATTCCCACATCAAAAAATCTGTCCGGATACATATTGCGGAAACGCTTTAGTCCAGTTCCATCCGGCATGGCCGCCGTGATCGCCACCACCTGTTCTTCCCGCTGTCCCAACTTGCACATGACCGTCGAAAAAATATCTGTATAGCTCGCTTTACTCTGCGGATTGCTCGGTATCCCCGTCTCGATGTCAAAAGGTTCCGCCCCATGGAATCTTGCCGGATGCCGTTCCGCAGGCGCATAGCCCTTGCCCTTCTGGGTTATCACATGAAGAAGTACGGCTCCCTTGATCTTTCTCGCCTCTTTCAGCATATGTACCATCGCCGGAATATTATGGCCATCCACCGGCCCAAGATACGTGATCCCCATATCTTCAAAAAACATTCCCGGCACGACAAGATGTTTGAAACTGCTCTTGGCGCGCCTGATCTGCGAAACTACCTTGTCGCCGTATTTCGATTTGCCGTGAAGGGAATTGTACACACCTTCCTTCAGATCGAGATACATATCTGCCGTCCGGATATTATTGAGATATTTCGATACACCGCCCACATTCTCCGAGATCGACATATTATTATCATTCAATACAATAATAAAATTTGTTTCCAGCCGGGAAGCGTTGTTGAGCGCTTCATATGCCATGCCGCCGGTCAGCGAACCATCGCCAATCACTGACACGATCGTGTTTTTCTCGCCTTTGATGTCCCTCGCTTTCACCATGCCAAGCCCAGCAGAGATCGAAGTAGAACTGTGTCCGGTATCGAAGCAGTCACAGTCGCTCTCTTTGCGCTTCGGGAATCCGCTCATACCGCCGAATTTGCGCAGATTGGCGAATCCGTCCCGTCTGCCCGTCAGAATCTTATGTGTGTAGGATTGATGCCCCACATCCCAGATGAGCTTGTCCTCCGGCAGATTTAAGAAAAGATGCAGGGCCATCGTCAACTCCACCGCTCCGAGGTTCGACCCTAAGTGTCCGCCCGTCTCACTGATCGAGTGAATCAGAAATTCTCGTATCTCCTCCGCCAGCACGCCGTAATCCGCCTCTGTCAGCTTCTTGATATCGTTTGTCTGTTCTATCTTCTCTAAAAACATCGTACCCCTCCATGCCCGTCCATCCGGAACATACTCTCTTTCGCCATGTCCTTCGATCGAAAAATTATTTCTCCCTATGAATCAACTGCTCCACTAACTGTTCCAGAAACATGTTTCTTCTCGGAAAAGAGGTTAAAATCGTTATCGCCTCTCTCGACAATTCCTCCACCTGTTCCTTCGATTTCTCAATGCCGTGCATAGTTACATACGTCAGTTTATGATTTTTCTCGTCGCTGCCAACCGGCTTTCCGAGTACTTCGAGACTGCTTGTCACATCAAGGATATCATCCTGAATCTGAAAAGCAACGCCGATGTTATAGGCGCATTTCTCTAACCTGCCAATCTCTTCCGCTCCGGCGCCTGCCAGCGTCGCCCCGATCGTCATAGCCGCCTGAATCAGCGCTGCTGTCTTATGCGCATGGATAAATAGAAGCATTTCCTCGGTCACGTCATCACCCATCTTCTCAGCCTCTAAATCCGCGCATTGTCCGCCGATCATGCCGTATATGCCCGCCTTATGGCCAAGTATCTGCATCGCCGCCGCTATCCTGCGGTATCCTTCGACCGTCCCTATACCCTCGAAAGCCTTCGCCGCCGTCTCGAATGCATAGTTTAGAAGCCCGTCGCCCGCCAACACTGCCATACCTTCCCCGTACACTACATGCGTGGTCTTACGTCCCCTGCGGTACTCGTCATTGTCCATTGCTGGAAGGTCGTCATGCACGAGGGAATAATTGTGTATCATCTCAAGCGCTGCCATAAATAATGACAATGCTCTCCCGAAAGTGGTATTCCCCGTCAATTCCTCCTTTGTCGCTGTACCTTCTGCCCCCACAGACTGCGGCTTCCCTATTTCTTTCATATCCACAAACAATGCCGCGCTCTCCGCCATCAGCATAGGACGGAGCCTCTTGCCGCCCGCCATAATCGAATAGTTCATTGCCTGCAGTACCAGTTTCTGATATCCTTCCTCCGCCGGAAGGTATTCACTAAGTATCGCCTCGATCTGTTCTGTCTTACGTCCGATCTCTTCCTTAAAATTCATCCAATCCACCGTCTTCATTGATCTGAAGTACTTTCTTCTCCACTCTGTCTATCGTTTCATTGCAGTGCTGTAACAGCTTCATTCCTCTGTTATACTCTTGAAAAGACTGTTCCAGCGTAATCTCCTCTGTCTCTAAATGCGCGATCACATCCTCGATCTGTCCGAATGTCTCTTCCAGAGAAAGCTCCGTAACCTGCTCTTCTTTCTGATCCTGTTGTGAAATTTCCTGCCCTGTTTGTTCTCTTATCATATTATCTCTCATTCCCGCCGCCTTTTATCCGTTATCTGCGCATTTAATCTGCCATCTTTTAAATAAACCGTTATTTTACCGCCTATCGCCGCCTGATCGACCGAAGTCATCGTCGCACCCTTCTCGTCCGACACATAGGCATATCCCTGGTTAAGCTTGTCAAGCGGTGACAACCCTTTCATCTGTTCCACGTAGATCGCCAGTCTGTGCCTGCAGTCACGCAGACGCTTCTCCATCGCATCCTGAAGATGCTCCTCTAAAGATAACGCCTGTGTTCTTTTCATGCGGATGGTATTGACCGGACTTAAATAGCGCATCCGGATGCCGTACTGTTCCACACTCTGCCGGTAACGCCCTATCGTCCTGCGGCATAAATGCTGCATGGTATAGGCGTATTCCGTCAGTTTATCCTGTAACTGCTCGATATCATATACCACCAGTTCCGCCGCCGCAGAAGGCGTCGGCGCACGCAGATCCGCCACAAAATCCGCGATCGTCGTATCTGTCTCATGACCCACCGCCGATATGATCGGCACGGAGCAGTCGAAAATAGCCTGCGCCACGATCTCCTCATTGAAAGCCCACAGATCCTCGATCGAGCCGCCGCCTCTGCCAACGATGATCGTATCCACACCCATACGCTCCAAAGCACGGATACCGTTTACGATGCTCGGCGCAGCCGCCTCACCCTGAACAATGGCAGGATACAGAATAATCTGCACATAGGGGTTTCTCCTGCCTGCAATATTTATGATATCCCGCACTGCCGCACCCGTTTGTGCGGTCACGACACCGAGCGTCCTGATATACTTCGGAATCGGCTGCTTATACTGCTTCGCAAACATTCCCCGCTCTTCCAGTTCACGCTTCAACAGTTCGTATCTCTCATAGAGCGCCCCCGCACCGTCCAGGCTGATCTCCCTGGCGTACAGCTGATACTTACCGTCCCGCTCATAAACGTCTATGCTGCCACCCACAATAACCTGCTGTCCTTCCGACATCCTAAATTTCAGCCCCGCGCGGTTTGAGGCAAACATGACGCAGGCGATGGTGCCTTTCGCGTCCTTTAATGTAAAATAAATATGTCCAGAGGAATGATATTTGCAGTTACTGACCTCACCTTTCACCATGATCGACTGCAACATATAATCCTGCGTGAACATATTTTTGATGTAAGAATTAACCTGTGCAACTGTATATACATTCTGCATACTGACACCTGTTACGCAAATTTTGCCAAAATACCGTTGACAAACCCCGACGAAGCATCCTGCCCAAACTTCTTGGCAAGCTCTACCGCCTCGTTGATCGCAACGCCCGTAGGTACAGAGTCATCATAATTGATCTCATAAACAGCCAGTCTGAGGATCGTTAAGTCCACTTTACCCATTCTGGCTGTATTCCAGCCTTCCGCCTTCTCATTCAACTGTCCGTCAATCTCTGAGAGTTTCTGCTGAATCTTATGATATTTATCCGAAATATAATCGGCATCCGCTCCCTGTGCGGCATCCTCATCATCAAAAAACAGCCTCTCCTGTTCCGACATATCGTCCAAACTGTTAAACTCTACCCGAAACAGTAATTTGAATATCTGTTCCCGCAACTCTCTTCTACTCATAGTGGCTCCCGTTATGTCTCATCCTATTTGTCTTTCGCTACGTTGATGCCCGCAATACGGATATTGACATCCGTCACTTCCAGCCCCGTCATGTTTTCGATTGCATTCTTTACTTTATTCTGAACACGCTGGCAAGTTGCCGGAATATTAAATCCATATTCTATGGTAATGGCAAGTTCAACTTTGACTTTCTTGTTGAAGATCTCCACCCTGACGCCTTTGGCAAATCCTTTGACACCGACTCTGCTCAAAAATTCATTTGCCACATTACCATTCATCGCGGCAACGCCGTCAACTTCTGTCGCCGCCAGCGCCGCTATCATCGCTACGACATCATCTGCGATCTTTACCGTACCGAATTTCTCATCTTCCTGCAATAAATATGTGTTCTTAGCTGTTTCCTGTTCCATATTAATCTTCCACGCCTTTCTTTCATTTGGGATAAGTATACCAAAATTTCTTATTTTTGCATAGTCCTATTCCCATTAAAGCCAAAAGCTTATACTGTATTGTCTCTCATCATCCGAGTAAGATACCACGCCGTCAGGACAGTCCAGATATCTGAAAATCTCCTGCCGTTCGATCAATGCCTCCTGCATCTGCCTGTACACATCGTAATTGGCACATTTGAGCGTAACATAAGCGCTCCCCTTCTCATACTCTTCCTTGAACACCCTCTCGACCCGCTCCTCGTCCCATTCCGTGAAATAGAGTCCTTCCCGCACGTAATAGTTATGTTCCATTGAGTCGCACGCAGGCAGTTCCACCACGTTATCCAATGTGTGGGTCAGATTCATCTGTTCCGTAGACACGCACAGATAATCATAGTTGATTGTCGGAATTCTTTCTCCTGGATAATGAGCCGTACCGCCTACCGCCTGATACGAAGCGTCGCCCCATGTAGTATCCACATAATAATATTGACCGTCAATCCGCACAAGATTCCATGCATGTCCCTCGCCGCCGACTACCTTTCCCAGCACCAGTGTAGCAAAGATACCTGCTTTGTCGAGAAGATACTGTGTCGCCTTGGCATATCCTTGGCAGACAGACCTGCCTTCTATAAAAACGGAACAGATATTTTGATTGTCTTTTGCCGCAGCATCGTATTCCGTGTGATGGATCAGATATTCATAAATGTATTTTACCTTTGTATAATCGTCAGCTCCATCCGGCATATCTGCGAGGCATTGGTTTACATAATTATCAATCTCTGCCTGCTTACGTTGTATCTCTTCCTGATCAAAACAATAAGTGCCCGTAAATGTAATCTTTTTGAGAATATCTCCCAGCGTATACTCTGTATAAGTATACCCGTCCACATAGAAAATCTCAGGATGATCGTTCAATACACACTGAAAGGCATGTGAAATCTCACTTTTATCATAACTGGACAGCTTTACATCTTCCTCAAACTGAACAAGCGCATCCCGAATTTCTAAATATAACACCTGTTCTTGTTCGGAAAGCATACTGTACGCATACCCCTTCTCTTCCGCACGCTTTACGATCTGCTCAGGCTGTTCAGCCTCCTCCTGCATTGCCCCCATATCTTCCTGCATGTACAGATCGCTCTGCTGACGAGGCGTCGTATGCCATGCGTACGCCAAACACCCTGTAAGTGCCAGCATTCCGGTCAATAATAAGCCTGTTCTCTTCATATGCACTCACCCTCTGCCTCACAAATGCCCCGTGCCATATCCTTTAGTTTCTTCCAAATTCCGATAAGATCAACCCCTTATTGCGATCGATTGTCATACCGATACTCCATGGATTGACAAACAATAAAAGAGGGTTGTCCTTTAAATCTTTGATTTTCTTCATATCGGATGTCCCTGTCAGCTTATCCAGATCAATATCTTTGTTCTCAATCCAGCGGATATGCTCATATGGAAGGTTTTCCAGCTTGATCTCCACATTGTATTCATTCTCAAGCCGGTACTTTAACACATCGAACTGCAATACTCCCACTACGCCGACGATGATTTCTTCCATACCGGTATGGAATTCCTGAAAGATCTGAATCGCACCCTCCTGTGCGATCTGTGTGATTCCTTTCACAAACTGCTTTCTTTTCATTGTGTCAACCTGCCGCACCCTGGCAAAATGTTCCGGTGCAAACGTGGGTATCCCTTCATACGCAAACTGTTCCTTCGGCATACAGATCGTATCCCCGATCGAAAATATACCCGGATCGAACACGCCAATAATATCGCCTGCATACGCCTCGCTTAAGATTTTACGCTCGTCCGCCATGATCTGCTGGGGTTGTGAGAGACGCATCACTTTGCCGCCCTGCACATGCTTGACCTCTGCACCTGCGTCAAATCTTCCCGAACAGATACGCATAAATGCGACCCTGTCCCGGTGCGCCTTATTCATGTTCGCCTGGATCTTAAAGACAAACGCCGAAAAATCATGTTCCACCGGATCAATCAGCCCGATATCCGCCCTTCGCGGAAGCGGGGTCGTGGTCATTTTCAGGAAATGCTGCAAGAATATCTCCACCCCGAAATTCGTAAGCGCCGACCCAAAAAACACCGGCGTAAGTTCCCCTGCCTGAATCCTTTCCAGATCATACTCCGCACTTGCACCGTCCAGAAGCTCGATCTCGTCAACTAACTGCGACTGATATTCTTCCCCAATCTGCGCAAGCAGCATGTCCTCCTCCGCGACCGGAATCCGTGTGGCATGTCCTTCCTTCGTTCCCTTCTCCGTATCCGCATAGGTAATAACGCACTTGCTCTCGCGCTCATAAACACCTTTAAAGTTCTTGCCACATCCGATCGGCCAATTAATCGGACATGTTGCGATCCCTAACTCTTTCTCGATCTCGTCAAGCAGTTCAAATGTATCATTGGCATCCCTGTCCATCTTATTGATAAACGTAAAAATCGGAATGTGCCTCATGCCGCACACCTTAAATAACTTCCGGGTCTGCGCCTCCACACCTTTGGACGCATCAATGACCATGACCGCCGAGTCAGCCGCCATCAATGTCCTGTAGGTGTCCTCCGAGAAATCCTGATGTCCCGGCGTATCGAGAATATTAATACAGAATCCATCGTATTCAAACTGTAAAACAGAGGAAGTAACGGAAATTCCTCTCTCCTTCTCGATCTCCATCCAGTCGGAAACCGCATGTCTCGCGGTAGCTTTGCCTTTCACACTGCCTGCCAGATTAATCGCACCGCCGTACAGAAGAAATTTCTCTGTCAGGGTTGTCTTACCCGCATCCGGGTGCGATATGATCGCAAAGGTTCTTCTTTTGTTGATCTCGTCTGCATAATTGCCCACGTCTTTATCCTCCAGACTCTATAACATAGATGTACCGGCAAATTCCGGTCTGATTCCAAAATAATCAAGAACAGTCGCACCGATATCCGCAAAAGTATCCCTTGTACCGAGATTAGCAGGGACCACGTTCTTACCGTACATCAGAAAAGGCGTATGCTCCCTCGAATGATCGGTAGACACCGTATATCCCGGATCGCATCCGTGATCCGCCGTGATCATCAGAATATCTTCTTCCCTCAGCCTGCCTAGGATCTCCGGAAGTTTCGCGTCGAAATAAGTAAGCGCCTTGGCATAACCTTCTATATCGTTGCGGTGTCCGTACAGCATATCATAATCCACCAGATTGACGAAACAGAGTCCCTCAAAATCCCTGTCTAAATATTCAAGCGTCCTCTCGATTCCTTCCGCGTTGCCCTGGGTGTATACATACTCCGTAATTCCTTTGCCCGCAAAGATATCCTTGATCTTACCGACGGATATCACCTCTTTGCCCGCTGCCTTAAGCTGGTCGAGCATCGTGACCTCTGGCGGTTCCAGTGAAAAATCATGCCGCCTTGGTGTTCTGGTATAATTGCCGCTTGTGCCCGTAAAAGGTCTCGCGATCACTCTTCCCACACCATGCTTTCCCTGCAGGATGCCTCTCGCAATCTTACAGTACTCATACAATGTCTCCACCGGAACAACATCTTCGTGCGCCGCAATCTGGAACACACTGTCCGCCGACGTATAGACAATCAGATCACCGCTTTTCACATGTTCGTCTCCATAGACTTTAATTACTTCCGTTCCCGAATAGGGTTTGTTGCACAGTACTCCCCTGCCCACTGCAGCGCTGAAAGCCTCCAGCACTTCCTTCGGAAATCCGTCCGGGTAAGTAGGCAGCGGCTTCTTGGATAAAATTCCCGCGATCTCCCAGTGTCCTATTGTAGTATCTTTGCCCTTAGACGCTTCTTTCATACGGGCTATCCTTGCTGTGGGTTGTGCCACAGGCTCCCTGCATTCCACGCCATCAATATTAAAAAGCCCTAGCGCGCCCATATTCGGCATGGCAAATGCCGGACTTGATGCGGCAGATTTAAGCGTGTTCGTACCCTTATCGCCATACTCAGCCGCATCCTCCATCTCTCCGATTCCGAAACTATCCAAAACAATCAAAAAAACTCTTCTCATCATTAGCCTCTCTCTCCATATCTTTTATTACACCACAGTACACTATATCACAAAATTACTTTTCTTGCACTCAATTTGCATTGACTGTACTGATAATGACCGAATCTGCACTGACTCCTGTCTTGCGGATCACGATGTCTTCAATCTGTGCCCTCTGCGCTTCTGTCAGTTCCGTGGTATTGACAACCACATCGACGCTGTCCCCGTCTATGCTGACGATCGCATCTTCAAATCCTTTTGCTTCCAATAATATCTCCGCTGCGGTCTCCTTCTCCGCAATGTCCGTCATCGAGATCATGCTGTTGACCGCTTCCTGTTTCTGCGTCTCACTGATATTGGCATTATTGATGATCTCTAAAAGAGTTTCCTTATTCTGTGCACGCGTCTGCTCCTTCTGTAATTTCGCACCTGACAGCTCCGATATCGTACCTGCGGAAGTGAATACCGCCTCCCCTGGCACTTCTTCCATCTGTTCCTCTGCCAACGCCTCGGCAAGTTCTTCATCAACACCGCCGTTCTCTGACATAGTCACATCCATATCCAGACTGTTGATATCTCCGGAAGCCTGTTCGATATCCTCCTCCGACAAATCCGTAAATGCAGCATAATCTGTCTCTTCACTATCCAGTGCAATATTACCCATATCATCAGTAACAATCGTACCGTTTACTGACATGATATCCTCATCCGTTACTTTGGTGCCCGCAAAATTCAAATAGCCTGCTACGGCAATCATAATAGCCAGCGCCGTGATCATCATCTGGTTCTTCTTGATCATATTTTTCACTTCATTCTCCCCTTCACTGATTATTTTTCATCTTTACTATTTTTATCTTATTCGCATCTATATCAAATAATACCTGAATTGCCTCGATTATATTTTCTTGTACGCCTTGTACGCCTGCTCCCTGAGCGATCACCACCACTCCCTCTACTGTCGGTGCAATCGTCATAACCACGTAAGGCACATTCCGTCCTCTGTCATCTATCGTATAGATCGTAGCCTTATCCACTCCCATCTCACTGATTGCACGATTACCGCCTGCAGAATCCGTCTCTGCCGTCTCGGAATATTCCTCGGTTCCATCCTTCTCTACGACCTCCCGTTCAGATTCTTTCAAATTAATCAAGACTTTCACCCTGCCGGCTCCATCCACATCCTTAAGTGCATCTTCCAGTTTATCTTCCCAATAAGCCGCATAAGAAGACGTAGAATTCATCACCGCAGAATCGGCATCATTCATATCAGTAGTGATATGATTATCGATTGTACCATCTATGATGTTCGATATATTGGACTCTGAATCTTTTTGTCTGACAGGAAGAGCAATCACACACAATAAGATTCCTGTCAATATAATAATCAACCATTGGTCTTTGCCGAGTTTCTTTTTGCCCGTCAGTTTCTCTGTCAACTTTTTCGACAGCATCTTACTATCGCTCATAATATGACACCTCCACTCTGTCCACTGCTATGCCAAGCGTCTGTGCAAAAAGATTCCTATACTCTTCTAAGCCCATATCACGAGCCTGCTCCTTCTTTTCTTCATATCCTGCATCCAACTCCACTGTCCGCCCTATCGTAATTTCTTCTATTAATACGTTGTTAATTTGATTCTCATCCTGTACTTCGTCTTCTTCCTCTGTCCGTTTCCGCATGGTGATCCTGACGTTCTTAAACTCCCAGTCATACTGTCCTGTCTCTGTTCCGAAAGAATCCTTTGCTCCATTTTCCTCCAAATGAATCGATACTTCACTGATATAACATTCCCGATCTACCACCACTTCATTTAGTCTGGCTTTAATTTCTTCCTCTATTTGTCTCAAAGTCTCTGTTTTGGAATAATTAGTGACATGTGATTCCAACTGCCACGTTTTGTCTAATCTCTCTGCCTGCTCTGTCATCTTTTCTATCTCTTCCTGCCACTTCGCCGTTATATCCACAGTGGACGACACAAACGGACTGATAAACTGCAACAATACAATAACGCCAGCTATTATTTTCATATACGTTTCATATTGTTTTCCTGCCGCAAAATGTATCATCGTCTGTGC
>JAMPGN010000010.1 GCA_023663915.1 Eubacterium sp.
ATCACCTCAATTCCTTAGAAACAGGGCAGAAGATAAGATATAGGTTTCTCCTGCCTTTATCAAAGATAACGGCTTTATCCCTTTTCTTTTATTATACAAAGGACTACTCTCATTTACAATAAATATTTAAGCAAGAAAAAGTAACAAACCGACAATATTTCATCTCTGCCGCAATCTGTTCTGCCGTTATATAATTTGTCTGAGACAGCAAAAGGTTTAAGATCTGTTTGCATCGTGCATTGATATAAAGTAATGCCATAGCCTTTCCTCCTAGTATTCTGTTCTTGGGAAATATTATATAATAGCAAAGCAGCCAATTACAACGAATGTGCAGTACAGCTTTTTGCACGATATTTTTGCAAACTGAATATATCAAAACGCCAATCTCTGGACTTAATTGTGGTAGGAATTTTCTATAGAAATTCGGGTGTCAAAATGTCTATCGTATAAGTTGTGAAGACAGATTGCACAAAAAGTTCTCTTGTGTCGGGTTTCGTCGAATGAATTTTCTAAGCATTCCGATATAAGCTGTGACACCGGCTGCCAGCCAAAGTCTATCGAAAGAGCTTTTGTCATCCGAATCTCTATCGAATAAAAAACCAGCCGTACATCCCGGCTGGTCGCTTCATATCTCGATCAAATATAAATCACTTCACTCCTTACGATCTCCTCTGCCCTGTCGCATGATATGCATACACAGGGTTTGCCAAAATTATGACACGTGCGTCATTTAATATTTTATCACCTTCCAAGCCTCCACCAGCCTTTCCAGCGAATATCCCGCATTCGCCGGACTCGTTGAGGGCAAAAGAACCGCCTCCCGCCCATTTACCGGAAAAATATATTTCTGGTACAGTTGGTGCGCCTTACCGCCATTCGTATAGATTGTCTGGATATCCGCCTGTGACAAAATACACGACAGATCGTTTGGCACAACATTCCGGATACTTGCATCCGAAGAACCCGTAATCTCACAGCTTGCAATCACATCCCACACGGCTATATGATGCGTAAGTAACATCTCACGCTTCTGCTCAATACTCTCCGGCGTCACACAGCCAAGCACCTGCGAAAGGACGCGCCAGAAACGGTTTTGTTTGTGTCCATAGAAAAACTGCTGTTCCCGCGACTTCACGGAAGGGAAACTGCCAAGTATTAATATTCGGGATTCCCTGTCATAGACAGGTGGGATCGGGTGGTATACCATAGTAAACACTTCCTTTTGTAAGTATGATTCCATATAGATATCATACCACATAGAACAAATTTCGCATACCCTCTCACTTCCCAACCTCCCCCTTAAACAAGATCCACGTACTCCCAAAATAGCAGCACAGCAACGTCACAAGCACCCCACCGGTCATCGAAATCTGCGTAAACAGTGTGCCGAATCCAATATAAGCCGATATCTGCGCCGACACCGAGTGGATAAAATACGTCACCACAACGCCCGCTACCAAGACCGCCGTCATGATCGGAAGCCCGAACCACACACCTAACTGTTTCAAGATCAGACGATCAATATCCTTCTCCTCCACGCCCAGCTTCCGCAGCACCGCAAAACGATAGCGATAGTGCCCACCATCCAAAAGCTGCTGCAGCGAAAGTACCGTGAGGCAAATCACCATCAAAACAACTGCGCCATAGATCATGACCGCCTGCAGAACGAACATGCTCGCTTTGGTGCGGTTGATCTGTAAAGTGCTCATACGGATTCCATAATACGCATCGGTCTGTGCATCTTCCGGATAAATGGAAAGAAACAGTTCTTCCAGCTCGCAGGCTTTTTCATAAGAAATTCTCTCCGTCGTAGTGATGTACCGATACCGCATGACGGGAAGCAAATCCCGACAAACGTTGTCCGGAAACACGAAAATAACATCCGTGTACGAATTGTAGAGTGTCTCTCCCATCGCATCATCATAGATCGCGTGTTCGGCAAGCGTCAAATTTCCCGCATCAGTCGCAACCTGCGTATGGGTCTGCAGAAAATCACTGCGCTCGTCTTCGGTGGCAATCGACTGCCACTGCATTGCAAATTCCTTTTCCCCGAAAGAAATCTTTTCATATCCCAGCATCTGCCGGATCGTATTATAATCGCTTAACGAAATCGCTACCACAGGAAAATCGTATTTGATCCGCCGATGAAAATCCTCACTTGTCGGCAGATACAGATCAAAAAGCAGATCATATGCTGTTTCCACGCCGTTTGCCGTCAAGAAGTCTTTCACGAACCCACAAACATCCTGCGGAAGATTTTCTTCCTCATAGACATCGTTATATCTTGAATATATCTGCACGTCGTACTTTGCACGCATATCCAGGTATCCGCCAGCCCACCCGATCAGCACCGGCGCTGTCATAAATAAGAAGATTGCCAAGGCAAGTGTTGCACCGATCAGTGTCATCGTTTTATTGGTGGTGGACAGTTTTGTCGTGATCTGTCCGTAAAAAAACAAATTCTGCCCCCGATACCTATGTTCCGGCGATTTTTCTTTCCATGCGATCAGAAAACGATTGGAGAGATAGACCACCGCGCAGATGAAGAAAAGCATATCGCCCAAAACACACAGCAGATATTGATTGTTGACGCCTGTCCCGAAAGAGAGAAGATATTGATTCTGCATCGCCGGCATACGCGCCGCGAAACACGTATTTATGACCGAACAAATCAGCAAGCCAAAGACCAGCACCGCAAATGCGGGCTTCCCATCCTCTATCCCGTTTTCTCTCCTATTCACTTTGACAGCTTTCGCCCGTCCGCCTCGATTCTTTCGCAAATTCCCCCACCCCACCAACAGCCATACAATGCCCCACAGAATTGTAACCGCCGGGGACACGATATTCCCCCAGAACATTATGTGCACCGGAATTGCAAAACGCCTGTCAAAATAGTAATACATCGTCTGGATACCCGTACTCATCATGACAAACGCGAGTATTTCAAACAAGATTACAACCACCGGCATCTGGCGGCTCTTTGTAAGAGAAGGCTCATTTTCCTTGTCTGCATACAACATATCGATAATCTTGATCTTTCTGACCGTGCGCAGATTCAACATTCCCACCACAAGAAAGCTTAGCACGAAAAATCCGACCGTAAGAAACACCGTATCCGGAAAAAGCATCCATGATATCCGATAATTTCCCCCGTAGGAAGTCAGCACCATCGCCGTGATAAACTGCGAGCCGAACATGCCGAAGAAAATTCCGGCTGCAATCGCACCCATTCCCATGAGAAAAGTCTCTGCGAAAAAAAGCCTGCCGATCGTCGCCTGCTCCATTCCCATGACAGCTTGCAAGGCAAACTCCTTTTTCCTACTCTGGAGCATATAGTTGTTAGCGTAGCGTATCAGAAACATGAGCAGCAGCGTGACTGCGCCGATCGCCCATTTCATGCCTTCGCCCAATATCCGGAAATTGTATTCGCTCCCTATGTCCGGTTTATAGTATTTGCTGGAAATGGAGAGGAAAGAATAGAACAACGTAACGCAGATCGTCATGGTCACGAGGTAGACCAGATATTCTCTGACAGACCTTTTTGCATTCCGGAACACAAGTCTAGCATACATGATTCATCCCTCCTCCGATCATGGTAAGGACGTTCAAGATTTTATCAAAAAAAGCGCTCCTGCCATCATCACCCTTATACAGTTCCGTAAAAATCTCCCCGTCCTGCAAAAACAGAATGCGCTCGGCATAGCTTGCCGTAAACGCGTCGTGCGTGACCATGAGAATCGTCGCGTCAAGCTGTTCATTGATGCTCTGCATCGTGGAAAGAAGCATCTGTGACGAATGGCTGTCCAACGCGCCGGTCGGTTCATCCGCCAAGAGCAGTTTCGGATGGTTGACAAGCGCCCTCGCGCACGCGCACCTCTGTTTCTGACCGCCCGAAACCTGATAGGGGTATTTCTCCAGAATATCACTGATGTTCAGCCTCGCCGCCATCTCTGCAATCCGCTGCTCCACTTCGTTTGGCGGTGTACGGTTGATCGTCAATGCCAGCGCAATATTTTCGGAAATCGTCAGTGTATCTAAGAGATTAAAGTCCTGAAACACGAATCCAAGATTTTCCCTGCGAAACCGCGCGAGCGACTTCGGCTTCCTTTCCGTAATATCTTCGCCCTCTAAATAGATATGCCCCGCGCTCACGGTATCGATCGTGGAAATACAGTTTAACAGCGTCGTTTTGCCGGAACCCGAAGCGCCCATAATGCCGAGGAACTCACCCTTTTCCACCGAAAAACTGATGTTCCGGATCGCCTTCGTGATATTGCCCTCGCTGCCGTAATATTTTTGAATCTGTTCCAGTTCTAAGATGGTACTCATGTGCTATCGTCCTCCGTTTCTAGCTCACTCTTTCATTTTGCGTAGAAATTTCCTATAGTATAAAGGAACTGCGCACAACTTTGTATCACATTTTCTTACAAACTTCTTACAAAAATGTAAGAAGTGCAGGGCGTATCACCCCTGCACTTCGGCTACAAAATCGTTGATATGAAAAGAAAGTACGATGGTCGTGCCAGCCCCTTCTGAACTGGCGCACAGCCCGATTCCAAGTTTGTCACAAAGCCGCCTGCATAAGTACAGCCCGATTCCCGTAGAGCCTTGGACAAGCCGCCCGTTCTCCCCGGTAAACCCTTTTTCAAAAATACGCGGCAGGTCGCCAGCGGGTATGCCGATCCCGTTATCTGCTATTGCCAACTCTACTTGATCCGCTTTTTCCTTGGTATAAAAATGCATTTGCGGCTGTCTGCCACGATATTTTACCGCATTCGCAATAATCTGATCGAGAATGAAACGCACCCATTTTTCGTCCGTATAAACGTGCTGGTGCATGTCGTCCACGATTACCGCCACGCCATTCTGCCGCAAAAGATATTTGTTATCCGCGATCGCATCATGCACCACCTTTTCCAATTCAGTCTCCCGTATTCGGTAATCTTTTTCCGCGTGCTCGCTGCGGGCATAGTATAGCGCCTGCTCCGTAAAACGATTCATATGTTCCAGTTCAATCAGCAGTTCGCGTGTGAAGTCACAGCGATTGTTTTCGCAGAGTAGTTTCATAGCCGTGATCGGTGTTTTTGCCTCATGAATCCACTGCTCGATGTATTCCTTGTACTCCCTGCGCTCCTCCTCGATTCGCGCAATCTTTTCCAGCATGGATTTTTCACCCATTTTCATGATTTGGTAAAAGACCCGCTCCTCGGCATTATCGGGTGTTTCCATGATCTCTGCAATCAGATACCGCTCGTCTAGCTGCTCCGTCATGTGAAGCAGTTTTGCCAGATATTTTTTGTGGGATGAATAAACGATAATCAGATAACAGATCATCACGAACGTCCAGACGAGCGTAATGAAAAGAATGCTCTGGATGCCGACATCGATCACCGACAGAAATACGGCAAGCGTTATCATGCTGAGCAGATTCAGCAGAATCATTGGCAGTTTATTTTTGAGATATTGTTTTCCGCTCATGAGATGCCTCCATGCCTAGCAGCTAATCGGCTTAAATCACATATCCCTGTCTGTGCTTTGTCGTAATGAAACTTTCAAGCCCGATAGCCGCCAGTTTATCCCGGATACGCGTGATGTTCACGCTGAGGGTATTATCGTCAATATACATCCGGTTGTCCCACAGATCATCGATGATATCATTCCGCGAGCATATCTTCCCGGCATTTTGAAAAAGATAATAGAGTATCTTCATTTCGTTTTTCGTCAGTTCCGCCCTCTGACCGTCGTGCTCAATAAAACTGCCTTCCAGATGGAGCGCTGCACCGTTCCACGTAAGAATCTCATTTCCATCGGACGCATATACGCGCCGGATGAGCGCGGATATTTTCGCCAGCAGAATCGCCGTGTTATACGGCTTGGTGATAAAGGCATCCCCGCCCAGCATAATACTGTTCAGTTCGTCCATATCGGTATTACTGCTCGTCACAAAAATGATCGGCATCTGGGAAAAGGCGCGGATCTGTGAGCAGATCGCGAAACCGTCATTTCCCGGCAGCTTGATATCCAAAAGAACCAGATGCGGCTCGAAAGCCTTTACCCGGCTGACAGCCGCCGAAAAGTCGGTCACTGCCGCCGCCTCATATCCGTTTCCGATGAGCAGATTGATTAATTGTGTCTGTATCGTGACATCATCTTCCATGATCAGTATTTTATATTTCATCATCTGCTCTTTCCTTTCATTCACCCGGCGTTCCATGCATCGACCGCCTCATCTGCCTGCTATTTCAAATTCTCCCAGCGGCTATCGCCTTTCAAGAAACCAAAGGTCTCCTCGTCGCGGAAACAGTTCAATAGATCTTCTCTGACCTGTTCCACATATTCTTCCCGAATCTCCGAAAAAGCCATATGCTCATAGAGCGGCGATTTGGTAAAATGATTCATGTCTTCAAGGCTTGCAAGCATTCTCTGCATAATACCGATCGTTTGCTCCGCATCGTGCTCCAGCGTTGCAAGTTCGAGTCGGCACGACACTTCGTAATACTCTCCCATCTCAAAAACCTTCGCAAGCGCACTCTGCTTTTCCACAATCATTCGCAGTCTATCCATATTCTGCTCCTCTGCTGCCATCGTTCCGATACTGCCAAGGAGAAGATTCGCCATCTGATATATGGAAAAAAGAAGTTCCTCATATCCTTTATAGGCTTCTTCCTTCCTGCCTGTCCTGCTGTATATGAGCGCCTGTCTGCGCTTTTTCTCCGGGTTCTGGTCGGAAAGGTATTTGAGACTCTCCTCCGCCTTGTCGTACTGTCTTTTGCTTAAATAAGAACTGAACAAGCCGTCCACCGCCATCGTGCGGATCTGCTCGTGCTCGCTTCTCAACGCCCCGGTAAACCATTTGTGAATCGTGCTCTCGTATTCTTCCGCGTTCCCCTTCTTGAGCAGTTCCGCGTTGAGCAGTACCGCCATTTCCAGACTCAACGCCTCGCAGTTCGGATACTGCTCGATCTTTTCTTTCGCCCACGCAAATGCTTCCTCGAAGGGCTTCTCCCGCAGCATGGAGTTCACCGTATAAACGATATCCTGTATTTCTTCTTGTGTCAAGTCTTCCCGAAAGGACAACAAGGTATCTAAAGAGATTCCGAGCAGTCTGGCAATCGGCGCAAGGAGCGTGATGTCCGGCATGGAATTGCCGTTCTCCCACTTGTTGACCGCCGGAGCAGTCACGCCGAGGCGATTCGCCATTTCCTCCTGTGTCAAGTCCTTTTGTTTGCGGTATTGTCTAATGGTCTGTCCGATCTGCATGTGGTATGCCTCCCCTTTTGAGATAATTTGATTCATGGTGTGGTGTCTGTTTTCCTGTGGTAATGGAAATCAACTATACTGTATGCCTGTCTTTGATGGTTTCAGTATAACAGATCCCTTGGGGAGTATACAAATGAGTGTAAGTTAAAGAAATGGAAATTTTATTAACTGTCGTTCATTATTTAATGCTTCATTATTTATGTGGTATTGCAAAAGAAAAGGATCGGGAACGCCCAATCCTTTTGATATAATCCTAATCGTATAATTAATTTGTTCTTTTTACAATTCTTAATTCATATCCTAATGCATTTAAAATATTACAAAACATTCTTAAAGAAGGATTATTTTCTTTTTTCTCAATCCGCGAAATAACCTGTTGTTTATTTCCTGTAAGCTCTGCCAGTTTACTTTGGGTCATTTTATTCTCATGCAACATTTGTATAATTAACAACAGAAATTTCTTGTGCAAATTGTTTTGCCTGTTCTGTAATCTCTTCCAGTCTCTTGACCACATCACCTGTATAAATAATCTCATTGCATTCCGTACATTTATAGCACGGAACATTCCGCACAATCAAAAGACATCTGCCCAGCTCGGTAACACTTGTCGTATATCCTTTTTCCGCATTCGCGCCGCATTCTACGCATAACATGTTTAGCATCCCTTTCTTGTTCTAAAATCATTTTTCCATATATTCGGGTCCGGAAAATATGCGGTTATCAAATCAATGCATTCTCAACACACCTACCTCTTCATCTTCCCCCAAATCTCCCCCAATCTGTCAAGCGCCTCATTCAGCGTAGCGTCCTGCTTGGCGAAATGAAAACGGATATAACGATTCTCCGGCTCCTTGAAGAAACTCGACCCCGGAACGGCTCCCACGCCTACCTTCTGTGCTAATTCCTCGCAGAAGACCAGATCGCTCTCGTATCCGAAACTGCTGATATCCACCAGCACATAATAGGCACCCTGCGGATTCGTGAAATCTAGCCCGATCTCTTTTAATCCGCCCGTAAAAAGATTTTTCATGTGCGTGTAATGCTCCCGCAGTCCCACATAATAGGAATCCGGAAACTGCAATCCCACCACTGCCGCCTCCATCAAAGGCGCAGCTGCTCCTACCGTGAGAAAATCGTGGACCTTTTTCACCCTGTCGGTGATCTTAGGGGATGCCATGACAAATCCGAGCCGCCAGCCTGTGATGGAATACGTTTTGGACAGCGAATTGCAGACGATCGTCCGTTCCCTCATTCCCGGCAGCGTTGCAATGCATGTGTGCACATTCGGCTGATAAACGATATGTTCATATACCTCATCAGTAATGACATATATGTCATATTTTATGGCAAGCTCTGCGATGAATCGCAATTCATCCAAAGTAAACACTTTTCCACACGGATTGGAAGGATTGCACAGGATCAACGCTTTCACGCCCGGCTGTTTCACCGCATTTTCCAATTCGTCTCCGTCAAAATCAAATGACGGCGGTTTCAACGGGACATAAATCGGCTCTGCGCCCGACAGAATTGTGTCCGCCCCGTAATTTTCATAAAAAGGTGAAAATATGACAACCTTGTCACCCGGATTGCACACCGACATCATGGCTGCCATCATAGCCTCCGTGCTTCCGCAAGTAACCACGATCTCCCGGTCGGGATCGACTTTCATTCCATAGAAATGCTCCTGCTTCTGCGCCAACGCTTCCCGGAAATTCTGTGCACCCCATGTCAAGGCATACTGATGCGGTCCGATGCCCGCCACTTCCGCGAGCCTGTCCGTAATCTCTTTCGGCGGCTCAAAATCCGGAAATCCCTGCGACAGATTGACCGCCCCGTATTTATTTGACACGCGTGTCATTCTTCGTATAACGGAATCGGTAAAACCTGCTGTTCTTTCGCTTAAATTTTTCATGAGTCCTCCTAGTTTCAACACTTCCAACATGATCTATTTCGCGATATGATCTATTGGGAAAAGTGAATCATTTTTCGTAATCTCTGTAAAATTTACTATTGCATATATCTTAACACATATTAAAATAGATTCAAACACCGAAAGGGAAACAAAAGGGAGATTCTCATGATATACGAAATTACTCATCCTGCCCATGCCGCCGCACTTTTTGACGGCTGGGAGGAAACGATCGTCTGGTCATGCCTGCAGGGTGTTATGGGCAGAATCTATGCAACGGATATAAACCATCCCGTCTCCGCAATGGCAACATTGGGAGATTTCGCCTTTTTTGCAGGAGAAGTAAACAGCGAACTGATCGCCTATAAGCCCGGCAGCTACACGCAGGATTTCATAATTATGATCGGACAAAACACGACATGGCTGAACGCGATCACCGCCTTTTACGGCGAGAAAGCCAGAGTCGTCTCACGCTACGCCTTCCAAAAAGAATCCGGCATTTTTGACCGGAGCAAATTGCAGAAGTTCGTCTCTGCCCTGCCGCCCGGCTATCGCATGGACCTGATCGACGAGCCGCTATACCGGCAATGCAGATCGCAGGCATGGAGCGCCGACCTGGTATCGCAATTTCGTGATTACGAAGAATACCGCCGCCTCGGTCTTGGCGCGGTGATATGCAAGGATGGCGTAATCGTATCAGGTGCCTCTTCTTATTCCAGATATCGGGAAGGAATCGAAATTGAGATCGACACACGCAAAGATTACCGCCGGAAAGGTTTGGCGACGATATGCGGCGCGAAACTGATTTTAGAATGTCTGAAAAGAAATCTGTATCCGAGCTGGGACGCGCAGAATCTCTGGTCTGTGTCGCTCGCCGAGAAATTAGGATACCACTACAGCCATACCTACACAGCCGTTGAGATTTGGGGTTATTAATGTTTACTATTTGCCAGAACCCCCTATCTCCTGCCCCTCTTTCCTGCTCCTGGCTATCATAATGACATTGACTGCAAAAAGCACAATATTACCAATATTCACAAAGAAACTCGCCGTACTACCGCTTAAATTATTCTCGTCCACATACCAGCCCTCTATCCAGACGACAAGATTGGAAATGACGACGATTCCCAGAATATTAAGAAAATACATTACACGAAAAACTGGTCTCTTTTTCCTCAGCGCAGCCCCTATCGCAACCAAATTGCCAATGGACAAAGCCAGACAGATATATTCCACTAATTCCAGATACCTAAGCATTCTGCCCACCTCCCTGTATCTTCCTAATCAAAACAACAATTCCCGCCACAAGCACGACCGTCACCGCAAGACCGCCCTCCGGTCCGAATGCGCCGCCGTTTATAAAATCACGGTTGTCCGCAAGCGTGCTCTGAAACACCGAGCATTCCGTGACCATGCCGCTTACCCGCAATCCCCAGAAATTGCCCTGCACCAGATTCCAGACACTATGGAATGCCGCAACGCCCCAGATACTCCCTTTTTCAATAAAATACAGGGACGCAAACACGCCGTAAAGTGAAAGATTCATGATCGCCAGAACGCTGATTCCATCATTTAATAAATGAAGCGCAGCGAAAATCAGTGAATTGGACAGAATTGCTATCCACATCGGATAACGCCTGCCGATCGATACCATGAGGTATCCACGGCACAACACTTCCTCACTCATTCCCTGAAGCATATAACCTATGATAAAAAGCACAAACATCCCAATACCGAAAGTCTCCGAGATTCCATTGATCTTCAACGCTCCCGTCAGTACGCAGATCAAAACCGCCGCCGAAAAAAGAAGGAAACCCATGCCAGCCCCGACCAGATAATCCTTACCGGCTTGCTGTTTCGTAAAGCCAATCTGCGCCGGTCTTCTTTTCTGGATAAACCGGCAGAAAGCAATCGTAACCGCTGTCATGCCGATTGTGGAAACCAGCGATACGACCATGTATAGATCGGGACCTGCAATCACTGCCGCTGCTGCCGCCGCACCTTCTAAATCCCTCGCTTCCGCTGCCGACCGGTACGCCGCATTCTGCGAAAGAAGCAGCAATTCCAACGGCAAAGTACACAAGGCCTGTGCGATTCCCGCCACGAAAAGTACCGCCACAAAAACCAGAATCTCCAGAAACCAGTTCATGCCCTTCTGCCTTTCCTGCGCCTTTATGACCACTTCCGGCTTCTCGATCCGTAAATTCATAGCCATTCCTCCTGCATTTTTTCATATCTTATACTATCTTATACTATCCCATACGCCTTTGCAACTTTAACGTTTGAACGCCCTCTGCCCTATGTTTAATTCGCCAGCAATATTTCGCCTTATTTTTAAGGCATTGCCTGTCCTGTTTTCCTACACAACGTCATATTGTCAGATTGAATTACAAACTACATATTAAGCACTTTCGGTCTTACGTTTATTTGTTGTGCAATAATACCAATAACAACGAGTTTTGTAATACTATGAGGTACTGACATGAAAGAACTGCGGGAAAAACTACGAGACTTGCGGGAAGACCACGATTTAAAGCAGAAAACCATTGCCGACCATCTGGGCATCTCCCAGCAGACCTACTCCAATTATGAAAACGGCTATCGTGAGATACCGACATGGGTGGTGACATCCCTGGCAAAATATTATAAGGTCAGCACGGACTATCTTCTCGGCGCGGAGTCCGGCTATCTTGGCAACACAAACCTTAAGAAGCCCTATCTGGAAAATATCACGATGCATGATGTCATGTACGATATCCAGAAACTAAAGCGAAGCGAACGCAAAGACCTCCTCAAATACATCCGCTACCTGAAAAGTATCGATGAAACAAAATAATTTTTATATTCTGCCGTTACAAGTATGACGGCAGGATTTTTTATGCCAGACACAATGATATATTGTTCTGCTTTTATTTTTACTCCCTTTTACATATTTGAGATTTTACAATTTATTGTTGTGTGATAATATCCTCAACAATATAAAGCGTATACGAGGTGCAGATTATGAAAGAATTGCGCGAGTTGATACGAGATCTGCGGGAAGACCACGACCTGAAACAAAAGGCAGTCGCAAAATATCTGGGTGTCTCGCAGCAGACCTATTCCAACTATGAAAACGGTCGGCGCGACATTCCTACATGGGTTGTGGCTGCCTTGGCGAAATACTATAAGATCAGCACGGATTACCTCTTAGGTGCGGATACCGGTTATCTTGGCAGTACAAATCTCAAAAGCATGTATCTGGACAACATTACCCTTCACGATGTAATGTACGATATCCAGAGACTCAAGCCGCGCGAACGGCGGGATCTCCTCCGGTACATCCAATATCTGAAACATATCAGTAAGTCATAATTTTTTAAAAAAACTTCTGGCTTACATTCTCTTTTTGTCAGTCAAGTTCCTATTTTTATCGTTCAATTCCCGCCATCTTTTCCAAAGAAGAGCATAGCCCATTTGCAAGATTATAAGTGATTCCTAAGAGATGCCCTGCATCTCGGAAAACTCGTCTCGAACTCGAAACTTCCCAGAAATCACTTCATCCTCGTCTCCAGCATCTCAATCAGCGACAAATCCGCCGGCAGCCATTGCACATCATACAGTTCACCCTTCGTAAGCCATCTGGCGGCTTCTGCTTCTTTGAGCGCTAATTTGCCCGTATGCACTCTGGCAAGAAAACAGTCCATCGAGAGATGAAACGCCGGATAATCATATTCGATCGTATGTATCCGTTCGCCCACTTCAATATCGGTATCCAGTTCTTCCCTGATTTCTCTGACAAGCGCATCTTCCGGCGATTCTCCTGCCTCGATCTTGCCGCCCGGAAACTCCCATTGTCCCTTAAACTCTCCGTATCCTTTGGCAGTTGCGAAAATTTTAGAAGGAGCTTCCATGTCATCACAGATGATTGCCGCCGCTACCCGTATTGTCTTCATATTGATCCTCCATATATTGCATACCCTGTCATGCCGCTCATTTTTGTTCCAAAACAATATCAAAGACCGCCTCTTCAACCACTTTTACACACTCATCGATATGCTTTATAATATCATCGCCCCAGAACCGTATCACGGTCCACCCTTCAAACAACAGTCGTTTATTAACCTCGTCGTCCCGTTCCCTGTTCCGGGATATCTTATTGATCCAGTATTCGCTGTTATTGCCTTTTTCCAGACGGGGCTTTAATACTTCCCAGTCCTTCCCATGGAAAAACTCCCCGTCGCAGAAAACCGCTATTTTATATTTTGTCAAAGCAATGTCCGGACTTCCCGGGAGCTTCTTGTAATTCTTCCGGTACCGGTATCCTTTGTTCCACAAAGCCTTCCTCAGCATCACTTCGATTCTGGTATCCTTACCATGGATATTTTTCATGTTTTTATGACGCTGTTCTTTCGTTAAGACATCTGCCATCTGCTCACCCCATCCATGGCTCTTCAATCAGCTCTGCCAGTTTTTTTATTTCCCCCATATCCCGTTTTATGCGGATACCCATCAAGGATTTGACATCAATCAAAATTCCCTGGATTTTGTGGTATGGCTCGGAATTATCTTTCCAGTCACCCAGGGCTTCCCCGATTCTGCGCATTTCCCTGTTTTGTGCATATCCACTTTCCAAAGCATCATAAGGCATCAGAAATGCGTTAAACACTTTCATGCCTTCCCCATATTTTTCCTTGAATTTCTCTTCTCCTGCAACATATTCCCCATAAGTGATCTGCTTATTGATCGATTCCGAGCCGGGCAGATCCCCTATTTTGTTCGTAATTCCATATTTATAATATTTCGCGTCAAGGATATACACATTGTTATCATATTCCATAATCGTATCCGGTTTCAATGGGGTATTATCTCTCATCTCACCTTTTATGTTCCATGCCGTTTTCGGAAAATAAATCGCTTTGTTCCCTATGCCAAACACCCGGTCAATCATCTTTTCCCATACATACTCAAACCGATAAGTTCCATACCTGTAATTCTTATCCGCATTTTTGTCACCCTGGTAATCGATCACTGCCAGCATATTCCTGAAAAGACTCCGGTTACGGTCATTGAACGTATGTGCCAGCTTTTCCCTCAATACCGTCCTAAACAGTTTTGCATTCTTTTCAATCCGCGGTTTTCTCGGCATTAAACCGGTAAACAGCCATCCGATCCGGTCAAAACTTTCATAAACACAATACTCATGAATCAATGTAATCAGCCCGCTGTCTTTGACTACACTGTTTTTGGCTGCAAACTCAAGATAAAACACGTCCTGCCCTTGAATATATGGGCGCTGTGTCTTGATTGTCCTGTTCCAGTTTATCTTGCCCTTTCTGTCTGTTCTATAGAAAAACTCCCGTTCCTCATAATAGCCTCTTGCCAGAAAATCCTGTACGATATATAGGTACGCCTGCATGGGAAACTCCACATCATCAAACCGGCTTCCTGATCTTATTACCTCAGAATCTTTTCGTTCGGTATTGGCTGCCAGTGTTGCAAACAACAGCAGGATATCTTTTCTTAAATCCTTATTTTGCTCTGAAATATGAAAACCTAACGGAAAATGAATGCCAAGATCGCCATCATCACACCGCAGTCCGACAAACGTATCCCTTTCCGTGTTAGAATTTATTTTACATCTGCTTCTGATCTCTGTCTCCTGCAAAAAACCACCGCCTAACCCATGTCATTCGTATTGTTTTTCCCCATTTTGGCAAGCATTTCTTCGTATACATCCGGATTTAACACTGCGGACAATTTGTCCTTTTCCGCTGCTTCATATGCTGCCACCACTTCTTCCAATGATTTACAGTCCTCACGAAAAATAACAGTCCTATCCAACCTGAATGCGTCATCCCATAAATACTTAAGCGCTTTCTGGGGAAACCGATCCGCCTCCAGTTCCCTCTTTCTGGCAAAATATACTCCAAGCCGTTTATCTTCCGAACTTGCCACATCGAGATTCATGTGCATGATCCGATCGTTGACCACTGTCGCAAAAGTCCCCCAGTTTATTTCCGTTCCTGCAATGATATCATTGGAATGCTCCGATTTATCAAACCGGTTCTCAATGGGTTTCATGACCCATCTGCGCTGAAATGCCGTATCTAAGGTAAAAATATTCTGATCCGCTGTATTCATGGTTGCCAGGATATACATGTTCGACGGGATTCTGATCCGATGATCCTCATCTCCATACACTTCTTTTGCTATATCATAATTGGAAATCCCATATTCGCTCTCACCGGCTTCTTCTGCCGGATACTCCTCTTCCTCTTTTCTGTCGAGAAGCTGGAATATTTCCCCGAATATGGCAGGCGCATTCCCACGGTTTAATTCTTCTATGACAAGATAATAATAATGTCCCGGATCTTCCTCCGCCTTCCGGAGCATTCTTGTAAACGGTCCCGGTGTAAAAACATATTCCAGCTTATCATTTCCCTTGGCATCTTTACCGACCCTTGGCAGAATCTGCCCCACAAAATCCGAATACATATAATCCGGATGGAATACAACCCTCTCCATATACCTGTCGTCCGAGCAGTAATGCGTCCTTATCTCGTGGCTTTTCCCTGCCCCCGGAACGCCGTATAATATGATGTTTTCAGCACCCGTCTTACGCACTGCCCCCGATGGTTCTTCCTGGTTCTGCCCTTCTTCCATCACGGAATCCCGAATAATAATATTCTCGCCGACATCCACTTTGGTATTCGTCGGCAATTTATAAAATTGGTTATTTAACAATAAAAGCCGGGGTTCTCCGCTCGTTTCGTCCGCCTCCTTGACGCCGAAACAATCATAGAATAATTTTTCCTTATGCTTCAGCAGAACAAGATAGTCATCCTCATGCAATAGTTTCCTGAATGCAATAAACTGCGGGTCATCCATGCTTATAAGCGACATCTGCACCTGGTCAGCCTGCCTTTTTCTCCTGCTCCTGACTATGCTTGTATGCACACGTCGCCTTCCGTCCGTGAATACGATGCCATTTGTCCTCCCGCCGGACAGATGCTCCACATTATCCTGATAAATATAGAGCGGAACCTGTGCAATAAAATACTTCTTTAACCCTTCATCCCTGTCATCGTAACCGCGCTGGAAATATCCGTCCGCCATGATATACGGAAACATGTCCATCTGCTCCCCGGATATGGCAATGTGCGTCTGATTGGAAGTCCTGTCCCTATCCAGCGTATTAGACGCCCCGAGCTGTTTTACGATAATTCCGTCATACTCATTGGGCATGCTTCCGGTTACGACACTCCTCACAATTTCTAATGCATCTGTAAAATTCATGAATGATCCCCGCCTTTCAAATATCGTTTGACCACATGTGCAATCGCCCTTCCCAGGAGGGGTGGCACGGAATTTCCGATCTGCATATATGTCTTGGTATACGCCCCACGGAAAAAATAGTCATCCGGATAAGATTGCACCCTTGCGGCTTCCCTCGGCGTCAGCCCCCTCGCCTGTGTCGGGTGTATATACATATTACAGTCAAACTTCATGTGCGCCGTTATCGTTTTGCACACCTTGTCATTCTCAAGTTTAAAATATTTATCTTTAAAAATATCATTTCTTCTGGCATAAGGCATGATATCTGCAATTTTGGGATCATCTGAGCGGTCTCCCTGTTCCATACGCCCAAAAATCTCAATATCCCTGTCATTATTGTATCTTGCCTTATGATTCGCGACCACGGACATCGTTCTTCCCTGGTTAATATAGGCAATATAATCATTTGTATCGAAAATACTATTTTTTTCTATCTTATATCCGCTGTCCGCCGTTCCTTCCTCCGTCGAATTCTTCACCCTGGAAGCTTTTAGTTCCCTGAGTCCGTACAGGGCGTCTCCCAGACAATGCTCGGGAATCTGTTTACTCAGTTCAAATATTTCCTCAAAAATTTTCTGATTGTCAATCCCTGCACAATTACCAATATAAATCAGTCGTTCCCTGTTTTGCGGGACGCCATAATCTTTTGCATTCAGAATGCGGCACTCAACAGAATATCCGATGTCCCTAAAGTCCTCTTTCACCTGCTCTGCAACCGTCTGCATGCCTTTTACATTTTCCATCACAAAAAACTTAGGATTCACCTTTTTAACCACTTCGACATAACTCTTATATAAATGGTTTCGCGGATCATCAATCAGTCTCTGCCGGTTCGCCATGCTGAATCCCTGGCAGGGCGGACCGCCGACTATAATATCCACCTGCCTGCCTGCCAGTAATTCGTCAAGATTATCTACCACATCATGAATATCGCCTAGCACGATGTGATCCCGCGGAGTTTCCGGATGATTATGCGCGTAAGTGTCCACGCAGCAATCCTGGATATCATTTGCAAGGCTCGTCAGAAATCCTTCCTGCGTAAACCCCAGCGATAATCCGCCCGCCCCGCAGAACAGGTCTATCATTTTCAGTGAATGATCCTTGACGTTATTTCTTACATTCTCAATATAGGTATTACAGTACTTACATACCGGACATATCCCGCATTCCTGTCTGTCTTTATTGCATATGGCAGACAGCCTTGCGAATACATCACGAAACTCCGGGTCTGTCTGCGCCTCTTTCCGGTAAAAACCTGCCCTTTCCCTCAAAAACCGTTCGTCTGTACTCCGGCTGACACGTTCCATGCAGATATCCGCATCAGCGCCTGCTCCGTCTTCCACGCCTGCCCGTACAAATGCCATAAACTCTGTCTTATCATTTCTGTAATCCACTTAATCTACCCACTCCCCAAGTTTTTCCAGACTCTCCCTCACCGACCCGGCGACTGCCCTTGAAACATTGACTGTCACGGCATTGCCAAACTGTTTATAAGCCTGACAGTCTGAAACCGGTATGACAAACGTATCCTCAAATCCCTGCAGCCTCGCACACTCACGCGGCGTAAGCCTCCGCACCCTGCCGTTCTGCGTCACATAATTATCCTGGCAGGCACGGTGCATTTTTGCCATTGTAGCGCATAACGGGCGCGCTACTTTCAGATCAATTTCCGATTTCGCCTGATATCCGCCGGTTCCATTGGATAATATTGTAGGCAAAATCCTGTCTGATAAAAAATACCTGGAATCAACATCCTGCTCTAACAGATCCTGCAAAGTCAGCGTGAGTTCCTGTGTATCCGGAAAATCATATTCTGCCTTTTCGTTGGCAAAACAGACAATATACGTCCGGTTCCTTGTCTGCGGCACACCGAAATCAGCCGAATTTAAAATATCGCAAAACACTTTATAGCCAAGTTCATCCTGTAAAATCCTATGTATTTCTTTATATGTCTTTCCGTTATTATGGGTTTTGAGCGAACGTACATTTTCCAGAATGACAGCCGCAGGCTTCTTTTTTCTCCGGATTTTATCATCGATTATTTCAGCCACCCTAAAAAATAATGTTCCCCGTGCATCTTCAAACCCTCTCTGCTGCCCCATCATGCTGAAAGGCTGGCAGGGAAATCCGCCGATCAGGACATCGCAGTCCGGAATCTCCTGCAGCGGGATCTCATTAATATCCCCTAGTACAATATGGCTGCCAAAATTAGCCTTGTATGTCCGGACGGCAAATTTGTCAAAATCATTCGCCCAGATAATGTCGTATCCCGCATCTATAAAACCCTTATCAAGCCCGCCAAGCCCGCTGAAAAGCGACACTGCTTTCATCTACCCTTCCCCCTCTTACTTATGAGTTTTTATATATTCCCTGATCCACAATCCAATCTCTACCGAGGCCGTTTTCCCTTCATTCCGCAGCAGCATCATAAATTCATCTTTTACTTCCGGTTCTATTGATATCTCAATTTTCGCCGTTTTCCGGCGTCCTGCGGGTCTGCCGCAATTATTGCCCTTTTTCTCTGACATCATCTTTCCCTCCGATTAATATCCATATTATATAATGTTTTTATCAGGGTGTAAATAGCTGCTGCAATTCTTTCTGTACAAATCTTTTTATTCTTGATACAATAGAATTACATTTATAAAAAACGAGATGCGCTCGTTTGCGAGATTCGCTTCGCGAACTCGAAATAAGCATAGGAATTTCCTATAGCATAAATATATGGGAGGATTTCACATGTATCAACAGATCATAGACGAACTAAAAGACTTTTTGACCCAAATAAATATACCGGCTGATTCGCTCAATCCGGACGTATTCCAAGGCGTATTTGTCAAAAAACTCTCGAATCAGAACATTATCAAGGATAAACGCCGTATTAATATCGGCGAGACGGATTCTACCGTAAATCAGACACATATTGATATAACGGGCAGGGACAGCATGCTATTTTTTTTCGAGGAACTCCGTGATACCACTACTCCCACGCAAAGTATAGATATTGACTTATATGATAACAACTTAAGATATCTTAATGCAATTGACATAGTCAACAGAAACCAGGATCATAACAACAATACCATCTTTACGCGCCATTCTGCCATGATACCTGCTGATCTGATCAATCAGGATAAATTAATCTATAGTTCTGCCTATAAAAAATACGGACATGAGGGCGAGCAGGTACAAATTAACATTCCCGATTCCGATGAGACATTTACCCAGCTTCAGAGAGCCGCTTTCCAAAATGATGCCCTGGTCATGCTTCGCTATGATTACCTTCACTATCTGGCTATACTGATGCCGGTTGAACTCTGTGACCATTTGTATTACATAACCAACACGCATGGAAATTATAATGTAAATTTTCCAGTACTCAATCCTGCTTATAACGCTGACAGAGCACACAATATCCAACATGAAAGAATTATAAAAGATGCCATGTTCGATGAGATAGACGCAGAAATATTACAGCATTCGTTAACCAACAATCCTATCGCCGGCACTGACATCAAGAAAATTGCAAAAGCCCGCGTTGCCCAGGGCGCATTCCGCAGGCTTCTGCTCCTGGAACGCCATCAATGCCGTCTATGTGACATCACCGCCACATCTGTATTACGGGCAAGCCATATAAAAGAGTGGGTGGAATGTTCAAGAGAAGAGCGTATAGATTCCAATAACGGTCTCCTTTTATGTGCAAACCACGATGCCTTATTTGACCGGCATTTAATTTCATTTGAACCGGATTCCGGACAAATCTGTATCTCGTCTTCACTTGATGACGAGCAGCGGCAAACACTTAACCTGTCTGATGCAGCTACAATTGTATTACCTGCCAAGATGCAGCCATATATGCGGAGGCATCACCAAAAATTTACAAGTAAAGAAAACTCATAATTACAGAATTCAATCGGGATTGTCCATTTGTTATTATTGTACTATGCATGTAACCCAAACGTTGCCAATTAAGAGAAAGGAGCATAATGTTATATAATAGCATTATACAAAACAGCGCTATGATTCTTACAATTTGTTCTATTATTTCTGCCATATCAACCATATTTATTGCTATTCAATTATTTCAATCTGCACGCTGTGAAAAGAAACATCATGAAGAAATGCGTCGGATTAAAACAGTTGAAATTATGGAAAACTGGAGTAAATCCCTAAAAAGGGAGACAAGCTTTGCCGAAAAAATAGTGGAAGGGTTTAGCGAGGAGCAATGCCGCGCCCTCTTTTTTAAAGAAGAATTTGAACTGGACAAAAAGAAAAGCGAGGATATTTGTCAGCTATGCCACGAAAACAGCTGTCATTCATCTCAGGCACAAGAAAAATGCGAGCGTTGTATCACAAACAATACTTTCAAGTTATCCGGTGCACAATTATCTGAATTCAGATGGTATGTTGTCGGATACTTGAATATGCTCGAAAGCGTTATGACCGCATGGAACTTAAATATTGTAGACAGGGAAGAAATAGAAGACCAATTCCAGTATCTGTATAATCCGGAAAAAGGCTGGAATGCGCTAAAACCATTCCGAGATGCCGCCGGCGGCATGAATGCTTATCCCAATATAGAAAAGTTTATGCAGACATTAGAGAAAAAAAGAAACAAAACCAGCCGCGAGCGTCCAAAACTATAACAACCGGCTTTCATGCTGAAACCGCCATGCCGGACATAGGAGACGATACCCATGCCAATCATTCAAGGACTCGAATGGACTTTTGACACCGTCGCACAACAGTACGAAAAACTGCGCCCCGAATATGTTCCAGAGCTTTACGAAGATCTTTTCCGCTATAAACCGCTCGACGAAACATGCCGTGCTCTTGAGGTAGGCATCGGCGGCGGTCAAGCCACCTTACCTATTTTAAAGACCGGATGCAGTGTAACCGCTGTTGAGTATGGCGCCAATTTTTCTAAGCTGTGCCGCCATAAATTCCGCGAATACCCGAATTTCTCCGTTGTAACGTCCAAATTTGAAGACTTCTCCGGTGAAAGTAACTCCTATGACCTGATCTACTCCGCCTCCGCGTTCCACTGGGTTCCGGAAGAAATAGGTTATGCCAAAGTATACGATCTGTTGAAAAGCGGTGGCGTATTCGCACGTTTGATGCCAAAGAATATATTGCCCTGCTCGGAACCTACTCTGACCATATGGTACTTGAGGAGCAGACCCAAACGGCATTCTATGCTGAAATAGAAGACGCGATCAATCAATATGGCGGCAAAATTACCATATATGATACGATCGACATCGCATTTGCGCGGAAAGCCTAACGCCTCTTTTTTGCAAAAGCACACTTTAACTCGGATGCCGCCCTGCGTATATCCGGCTGCGCGATGATCGCGGAGACCACCGCCAAACCGTCCACGCCCAGATCACGGAACCGTGCGGCATTTGTTTGGTTGATTCCGCCAATCACAACGATCGGAATGTCAACCGCCCGTCTGATTGCGCAAAGTTCATGGATGGAAACCTTCTCTGCGTCCTTCTTCGTTTTGGTGGGAAACATCGCACCGACCCCTAAATAGTCGGCACCATCATTTAACGCCCGAACCGCCTCCCCTACCGACGTTACCGACACTCCTAACAGCCGCTTTTCTCCGATGATCTTCCTCGCGGCACACGCCGGCAGGTCACTCTGTCCGACATGTACGCCCGCCGCGCCTACAGCAAGCGCAATATCCACCCTGTTATTGACGATCAGCGGAATGTCATACCGGTCTGTGATCTGCTTGATCTCTTTTGCCGAATCATAAAAATCTGCCGACGATATCTCTTTTTCACGTAACTGCACCATCGTGCATCCGCCTAAAACCGCCTGTTCCACCGCTTCCTCTAAAGTCGCCGTGCTCATGACAGTACGATCTGTTACCAGATAAACCGAATAATCATATGTCATATTTTCTTCCTCCTTTTCCTGACTCTTCATTTTCACTCTTTTCTTTTCGTTTCGTATAATCCGTTCCGATACAAATCATAAAAATGATGTGTCGGTCCGTTTCCCTTACCGATGGAAAGCGAGTGTCTGATCGCTGTTGTAACGTAACTTTTTGCCGCGCCTACCGCCGTCGGTACATCCAGCCCCTTTGCCAGCCCTGCAGCGATTGCCGAGGAAAAAGTGCATCCTGTGCCGTGTGTATTTTTGGTATCGATCCGGACTGTCTCATAATGATAGAAACGGTTCCCATCAAAAAGAACGTCCAAGGCGTTCCCGACGGCATGACCACCCTTGACTACTACCATTTTTGAACCCATACCATGTATCCTGTTCGCGGCTTTTTCCATGTCTTTAACGGATGTAATTTCCATGTCCGCTATTTTTTCCGCTTCGGGAATATTCGGGGTCAGAACATCCGCCAGCGGAATGATACGGCGAATCAATATATCAATCGCCGCCATGTCCATAAGCGGACATCCGTTTTTGGCATACATAACCGGGTCAATAACGATGTTGTGCGGTCGGTAGTATGCCATCCTTTCCGCAACTGCTTCCATGCACTCTGCCGAGGACAGCATACCGATCTTGACCGCATCGACTCCGATATCTTCAAATACAGCATCAATCTGTTTACCTACCATATCCGGTGTTACGTCCTGAATGCCGATCACGCGGCTCGTGTTTTCAGCGACGACCGAAACAATGACGCTCATCCCGAACACTCCATGCGCAGAAAATGTCTTCAGATCCGCCTGTATGCCTGCGCCGCCGCTGCAATCGGAACCTGCAATACTTAATACTTTTTTCATCATGAATTACCTCCTTGGTTTAAATAATTTTGTATAAAAAATCGAGCTGCGCTCGATTGCGAGATTCGCTTCGCGAACTCGAAGTTTGCATAGGAATTTCCTATAGACAAAACGCAAAAACGGCGTAAGAAATTGCTTCCCTACGCCGGTATTAGCCGACAGGTCCAGAGGTCAGGTCTTAACCTTTTTCAACTTGTTCAGTTCCCTCGCAAACTTGTTATGTATATTATTCAGTTTAAACAGCAGACCTGCGTTTCTTATACTCCTGCTTCCGCTCGTACATCATCACATCTGCCCGTTTCATCGTACTGTACAGACCGCCGCCGTCCACGCCTTCCTGATAGACCGCATAGCCCACGGAAACGCTGACTGGCACGACGAATCCTTTGTGGTTCAATTCCTGTATGTCCTGTTCCAGCGCATGCAGTTTCTCATGAATCTTATCCAGAGAAACATACGGCGTCCACGCACAGAACTCGTCGCCACCAATCCGGTAGCATTTCCCTTCCTGCGCAAAAGTTTTCTTTAAAGCATCCGCCGCCATCTTGATATATTGATCGCCGTGGTCATGTCCGTAGGTATCGTTGCATTTTTTCAGATCATTTAAGTCAAACATATAGACAACGGTTGGCAGTATTTTCTCCTCCCCCGTCGATTTATCCGCCGTCATGCGTTTGTCCAAGTCCTCCCGAAAGGCGGTACGGTTCGGCATCCCCGTCAGTTCGTCTGTAAAAGCGAGCTTGCGATAGAGTTCATTTTCCTTCGCCTGCTCCATCAGACTGTGCGATCTGCGCATATTCATGATTCCCATCATTATAATATAGACGAGACAGCCGATACTTCCTAAAGGCATACTTATATTTCCCAGACGGTAAAGCAGCAGCTCCAATATGGCGCTTACTAAAATGACCATCACACAGACCGAATTCATCTTGACATGACTGGTGATCTCGTTCACTACAATTTCGTGAATCGTCATCGCCACAATGACTGCCACAAACAAAAACAGACAGATATGTGTCAGCAGCAAAGTTTCCCGTAAATCATATATCCCCATGATCTGCAGGAGCACCCGCACGGCAATGACCGCACAGTTCATATAACAACACAGCCCCCACAGCCTGTTCTCTCCATTGTGATACATGCGGCGCAGAAAAAGCATAAACGGAATCGGCATGGTCATCAGCATCAGATGCGATACAAATACGACAATCATGCTGCCTGGAAAAATCCAGTCCGGTATCTGTGTCTCAATAACAGACCAGATCCCCAGCATGATGGCAAAGGAAGCAAACTGCATAATCGTCTCCGCATCATGCCCCTTTTTCACCACCAAAAGTCTATACAGCATCATAACAATGCCTGCCAGGGCAATCATACCAGACAAAACGAACCGGATCATCCGTTCCTGCAAAATTTTATGCTCTATCTCCCGATAAGTGCCGTAATAAAAAGTCTCTTTCGGGCTGCTGTCACGGTAAACCGGCGTCACCTGAAATACGATTTCTTTTCCGGCATCGTCTTCTGTCAGCGGGATTACATTCCAATAAAATCCCGTAGTTTTAACCGCCCTGTCCTTGTCCCCTATCAGGGCATACACCCTCTCCCCGTCAATGAATACCTCTAGGTACATATGCACGGTATTGTAGATGATTATCTTTTCATTTACATTCTCCGATGGCAGAATCCTGCTATAGTAATAAACACCATCCTCCTGCCGCATCTCCATCTCATCATTCCATATGACAACTTCCCTATTCTTTACTCTGCTGTCCATATCATTGTGAAACGAAAAAGCTGCAAAAACGGCATATGCAATTCCTATCAGCACTACCGCAAGGTAAATTCCTGTAACACGTTTCTCCAATCGTATCTCTCCCATCTGAATGTATTTGATAAATGTTTTTCAAGTTATTTCTATTAATGAACAATCCATTTCCCCTTCTTAGTTGAACCTTTATGTTCCAACATTCCTGATTTTTTCATTTTATTTATATGATATCTTACACCACCTGTCGACATATTCAACATTTCTGCAATTTTTTTCACTGAAATTTCCGGCGATTCTTTCACAAGCCCAATAATCATGTTTGATGTTTCTTTGCTAGTTTCTTTTTCTTTGCTAGTTTCTTTGTTAGTTTCTTTGCTAGTTTCTTTGCTAGTTTCTTTTTCTTTGCTAGTTTCTTTGTTAGTTTCTTCATCAGCATTATCCGGACCGACTTGCAAACCAGCAACATTCCCCATTGGAATTACAATCTCGAATATATTATCCTCTATAAATATCGGTGTTTCACCTGAATAAAGTTTCGTATATTTATTCGTATTTCTCATTCCGGAACCCAGTTCATCCGCATATCCTATTTCTCTAAACACCTTTGAAATAGGTGGATTCTTGGGAAATGGTTCAAATTTATTAAGCTGCAATTCTCCATGACCATGCGGCAAATTACTATTCTTGGTAAATACTCTATCCTTTTCAATCACAAACTGCGCCGTGTAAGCATTTGAATAATCTCTATGAGCCAAAATATTTGATATGATTTCTCTCAAAATCTTGTCTCTGGCACTTATACTCTGATCACCATCAAGAACAAAAATATCATTTAAATGTTTTTTGCCGAAATCCATCAATCTTCTATAACTGTCAATCAAATTCGTGATTATAACTTCTCTATCATCATACCGATCCAAGTTTTTCACCCTAAAAATAGCATCTGTTTTATATTGAGGTAAAACGGACATGATCGTGCTGTCCTTGCCAAATAATAATATTGTCGCCAGCGTAATTCCTTCCCTGCCAGTATCTGGATCAATAAGAATTAAACCCGAACTTCTAAGTATTTCTTCTTCTGCCATATCAGCCCATGCATGATTATCCACCCTTGAAATTGCCATCTTTTTAGCCCTTCTTATCACATCAAAATCTAAAAACTCTAATCCAAGATTCGGATAAACTTTATTTACAAAATAAGTACTTTGTTTTCTTGCATACATTTTGTATACTAACTCTGCATTGTCTGTAATATCTATATCACCTTCATGGGTTCTATCCCATATTCGACCATTCAATCGTCTAAGCTGCGTTCCTTCCGGAATCCTTATATAAATTATCTTCTTTCCATCAATTTCATATATTTCCGGAGTAAGATACATCGGCGGATTTATCTTGTTCGCATTATTGATTAATGTCGTAAAATCCTTTAGCATTCTATCAATTCGCTCCGGATTGACCCCAAGGATTTCCTTTGTTCCATCCACAATACCAAGAAAAAGATGTCCACCATTTCTATTATTGAAAGAACAAACCGACTCATACACATCCTTGCTCAGATCATTCTCCGATTTCTTGAACTCAACATCAATTTTCTCGCCTGTATTTATCAGTTCTTTTATTTCTTCTATCGTCATGGGACACCTCCGATATACTGTTTCAGTTGATCATAAAAATTTTCCCTTATTCCAGTCATAATTGCAACCACTGCCATCATATTATTGTTGGTTTCTTTGTATCTAGGATAATTGTATTTGATTTCTTTTCGCCTGTCAAACAGCAGAGACTTTTATCATAGCAAGAGCCTATATATGGCTTCCCTATAAAACAATCAATTTACTCCAAAACACAATATAGTATCAAAAACTATCAAAAGCAGTTTATACTCCTTCATATTGTAATATTTGTATGTAAAATCGTTGCATTTCCCTTCCAAACGTAGTATCCTATATATCAACATAAGCCATCCCATCCTTTTGGGACAAGCAAAATATACAGAGAAGGTTTCAAACATGAGAGAAGCGTTTCATATTATCAGCGACGGCTCCTGCGATCTGCCGCCGGAACTGACACTGGAAAAGAATGTTACCATAGTTCCCTTTTACGTATCTTTTGATGACGAACATTATTATAAAGAAATTGCAGAGATTGGCATACGCGACTTCTACCAGCAGATGGTAGATCAAAAGGGGGTATACCCGAAGTCTTCCATGCCTTCCATTCAGGACTACGAAGAAGTGTTCCTGCCCTTTGCCAAAGCCGGGACTCCCGTGGTCTGTATCTGCATCACCACAAAATTCAGCGGCTCCATGCAGTCGGCGCTCAACGCACGGACGCTTGTTTTAGAGAAATACCCCCATGCCGATATCACAGTCATTGACGCGACCATCAACACGGTTTTACAGGGGCAGTATGTATTGGAGGCTGTAAATTTGCGAGATAACGGGTTCAGCTATCAGGATACTGTAGCACGGTTAGAAGCAATCAAGAGCACTGGAAGGATTTTCTTTACGGTGGGAAATATGGAATATTTGAGACACGGCGGCAGGATCGGCAAAGTCGCTGCCCTCGCGGGAAGCGTTCTAGACATCCGTCCCTTGATTACATTAAAACAGGGCGAAATCTTCCCTTCCGGTCTCGACAGGGGACGAAAACGCACCTTAAAGAAAGTGCAGGATCTTCTTTTGGAATATTTGCAGGAAAGTAGTCTCGGAATCGACTGCTACAGCCTCGCGGTCGGATATGGATACGACCGCGAGGAGGGCATCGCCTTCCGCGACCAGTCATTGTCCCTGCTTAGGGAAAAGGGCTACGCCATCGACGAAATACCCACTTACCAGATCGGCGCCACTATTGGCGTGCATACTGGTCCGTATCCGTTAGGGTTTGGGATCATCGAGAAGGGGATTCATAAATGACAAACAAGAAACCACCGTTCTTTACGCCTTCCACAGTGTCCACCCTGCGCAACCCGCTCTTCTTTATTCATACGCAAACAATTTCAACCGAAGCAGCGTTGGCTTCTCCACTAGAGACGTAACTACCTCGTCCCCGTTCAGTCGGATATCCGGCACAAACTTTCCTTCCTCGAAATGCCCTTCCTCCAACGCGATCACGTCCACCGACTGTCTTGTCGGGTCTGTGGAGAAATATTGATATCCCACCGCCCCTAACAGCAGATAGAAAGTATCCGGGGCTTCCTGCAAAATCATGCACACGCCGTCCGTCCTCGGAAGCATCGGATTGTCTCCGCCAAACATAATCTTAAATCCGAACTGTTCAAATACCAACTCATCCTCTTCCCTGCGCTCAGAACTTATCGCGCGAAGATCCGTTGTACCATACTTCTCGGCAAGAAGCGGCATCATTCCCTGCAGTGCCTTTGCATAAAGTCCATACTCTTCCACATTCTGAGGCGTTTTCAAAGCCGGGTCTGTCACATCCATTCCGAACAGGAAGCCTTGCATCGCATTAAACGGCTGCCCCATATCCTCGAATCCAAACGTCGCATAGCACATCGCATGATAGTGTCCGACCGCATACACCTGTCTCGGAGCGGCATAGCTGTGCACCGCGCTCTCCGGTATATACAGTGGATTATCCAACTCTACAAACTGATCGCATACCCCGGTAAAATCGGGAATATAAATGTCGGGAGCGAGCACATCAATCTCCGGAGCGGCATATTGCCAAACTTCCATCATACGGCGCACTGGTCCGCCACTGGGATATTCGCCCGGCTTGCCACCTTTATCTAACCAACAATTCGCCGTAAGAGGCAGATCATATTTCTCCCGCCCCGCTTTCGCCACTTCATTTACAAAAGAGGCTATATAATACGCGCTGAATATCTCCTCCGCACATTCCCCGAAGACTTCTTTCCAGCTTCCGTTTGCCGCACCACCCTCGACAGCATTCTTAACATCTTTCACCATGGATGCCGTGTGGGATTTCATATATACCGCAAACTCTCCCGGCACAGCCGCCGCAAATGCTGCATCCGCCTCGTCGGAATTTTCGCGTGCACTGATCTGCACGCCGGTCTCATTTTCAACCTGTACGCTGATGACGGTTTCTTCTTTCTCATCAAACTCCCTAATATGAGCCATCAACTCTGCAAAGGCTTTTGCATCCGCCTTGCAGGTTTCCTCGCACAGATAGGACAGGCTGGAATACGGCATTCCATGAAAATCCGCCCTTCTAACGAAATTTTTTCCCTTGACCATCTCCGCCCTGCGGAAACGTTTCAAATCCTTCTTGACCCATTCCGGCGCGTAATAGCACTGCGCATTTTTCCATGAGCCGAACCATAAAAACGCGAGCTTTTTCCCTCTTCTTCTCGCCTGTAGGATCAGTTCGTCCACCAGTACAAAGTCGAACGTTCCTTCTTCCGGCTCTATAAGCTCCCATGTGACAGGCACAAGCAAGCTGTTAAGTCCTAGTGCATCCGCCTTGTCATAGATGGCTTCCATCTGGGCGATCGACGACGAAGCCGAATTATGTACTTCGCCCGCCAGCATAATGAATGGCTTCCCGTTTACTTCCAATATTTTCTTTCCGTTCTGTGAGATGATTTTTGACATGACTTCTCCTCCTTTTCAAATCTTCACCAATCTGAGTACTGATTGTTTTTGCCGCCTGTCATTTCCATTATTTTATCATAAATTTCCTTTGGGAAAAACCCTGCAGCCGCCATTCCGATAATCATATAGCCGATGTTATCATCCAGAAATTCATGTCGGTTCTATCTATTGACCACGCTGTATTTCTCATTTTTGAAGAAACGCAGCAAGCCGATCATAAGCGGATACGCCACTGCCTGAACCCCGATTACACAGAAGATCATGAAATTCTGAACCGCTGCATTCTGAACCGGAATACTGTCCATCGTCGGTGCTCGATAACCCAGCCAGGTAATTCCATAATTGAAGATACACAACGCGACCCCTAAAAGACTCGATATCATGAAACTGGACGGAATCAGACCGAGCGTGCGGATAAACTGGCCGACCAGCACAAGCACAAGATTTCTCGGATTAAGAAGGCAAACTGCAACACCAATAAACGATAACGTGAAACCGCCCATCATGGCATTCCTTTTACCGAATTTCTTACAAATCGGCGTACATGCAAGAATGCCTACGCCAAGAGGCGCCTGCCCAAGCGCGTAAAACAATGCCTGCGTAAATCCGTCATTGTAACTGCCGAGAACCCAGTTGCAATAATAAAACGTTCCCGCGCTGAACAACGCATTCACAATCTGTAAAACGATCAGATAAGCCATCAGAAGAACCCAACTTCTGCTCCCAAGACAGCATTTAAACTGCTGTTTTAGCGAAAGCGTCTTCGCCTGCTGCCTCTCTTCTTTCTCCTCTTTTCTCTGTTTTTCTTCCGTCACACGCTCCCTTGTGAAAAAGTACTCGATCAGAATCATGGGAAATGCTGCAGCCGCCACCACTAACATAACTGTCATCCACGCCCGGCGGTTCACCCCGATCATAGGCACAACCAAGCAGGGGAAGAGGATTGCGATCAGCGAACCCGCCGCCATGCCGGGCGTGTTTGCCACCAGCGATAGTTTGCTCCGCTCCTCCTCATTGTGGGTGGCGAGCGGCACCAGCAGCGTATGCGCGGTGCTGTACATCGTATAGGCGACCGCATAGAAAATCGTATAACTTAAGAAAATCCATACCGCCGTCACATTTTCGTTTCCCACCGGTACAAGAAACAACAGAATCATACTGACTACAAGAAGCGGAGCCGACAGGAAGATCCACGGGCGCGCCTTTCCCTGCCTCGACTGCGTACTGTCTACCATGCGCCCCATATAGACAAAAGTCAGCACATCGAGCAATTTCGCCACGATCGGAAATGCCCCGATGAAAACGCCGCCCCAGATTCCGCTGATATCGAGAACGTCTGTATAATAAACATTCAGATAATTGGACAGGATGGCGTTCATCAGAATAACACTGATCGGGCCTAAGAAATATCCGAGGTATTTTTCTTTTTTGCTAACCTTCTCTGTATGAATTTTGCTGTCAAAAAATCTGCCTTTTAATAAATCTTTCATAGTCTGCTCCTTTCTACTTGCAGCCTGGATAAGAATTGGCTGGTATCTGTGTGTATTTGTGTAGCGCTGCGCAATGGTTTCTTTTTATTAAAACAACACTTGTTTGTTTTTTATAATTAAATTATACTGTACTCAGAGTGTGTTTTCTACCATCAATATTCATACATCTGTTGGTTTAATAAAACGAGCAAAGCTCGGCAGGCTCATTCAGTAATAAATTGTAGAAAGGATTCTGTACATATGAACATGAAAAACAACCAGCGGTATAAGGATACCGAGACCCTCATTCAAAAAACTTTGTTAGATCTTGCGCAGAATACGGATATCCGGCAGGTGACTGTCAGTTCAATCTGCAATACTGCAGGTATTAACCGCTCTACTTTCTACGCACACTATCTGGACATCAATGATCTGGTGGACAAAATGGGGCGGAATGTGATGTCGGATATCGGTCACTTATTCCAGCACACAGACAATCCGATTAACTTCTTTGTCTCGGAGCCGCTTCTTTCAGAAATGATTTCCTATATCAAAGAACATCGCGACTTTTTTGACATTTATCTCAATCATTACAACCACAGCGCAAATGAAACTTTTTCCCTTCTATGGGAGCAGTGGGGCAAGCCCTATACGCAGAATATGGGAGTATCGGACGAATCCGAAATGTGGTATCACTTTACTTATTTTAAAGCCGGATTTCTTGCGGTCTTGTGTCAGTGGATCAACAACGGCTGTCCAGAATCGCCGGAAACACTGGCGCATATCATTCTTAAGCAGATTCCATGATAGATAGATATAGCATCTTTGTTTATGCAATGTTTGATTTTAGTTTGGGAAATGTTAATTATTTCCAGCAGATTCATTTTTCAGCTTTTCCAGCATAAAAAAAAAGAGCACCGCCAGCGTCTTTCCTGCTTGTCGTGCTCTTTTTCTTTTCTGTCTGACGAGGAAGGCTCTTTCCTTCCTCATGAATGATCTGTTATTTAACATGGGGACGATAGTTTCCTCCATACATGGCTTCGATAGCTGCGCAGATCATCTCAGAGTTCTCCAAAAAATACTTTTTTAATTTTGCTAACATCATTACTTACCTCCGTTTTTTAATCGTTTTTTCTCACCTTGTTGGTGAGTATCAGTTCTTCAACTGATGGTCTCATTATAAATAAAAAATTACGCCTATATAAGGCGCATTTTTATCTTCTTTATGGTCAATATTGACTTTTGTCTGCTTGTCGTTGCTATTTTTGTGGCTTCTGAGTATAATAACGTTAAAGATCGTAGAAAGGAATGAGGTTATGGCGACGGAAAGTATTTTTCACAATATTGTTATTGATAACACGCAAAAAGCGGAAGCATTCATTACTACTCTTGAGCAGGCGGCTGAGACAGCCCATGTATAATGACACCCCAAACCCCCAATACGAAACCACCCATGTCCCGCCCGAACTTGGATTTGAGATCCGGTTTGTTACCATGAAGCACAACTCGCCGCTTCACTGGCATGCGGAAATGGAAATCCTCTATATCCTGAACGGAAGCGCCCTTGTCACGCTAAACGGACAGAAACATGCCTTGAATCCTCTTGACCTGATCGTTATTGATTCCTCCATGGTTCATGATGTCATTTATGACCTGCCACAGACTATGGGGATCTGCATCCATATCTCGAAACCTGCCATGCGCCAGTATCTTGGCTGCATTGATACACTCCATTTTTCCTGCCTGCCGGTCGTTGCCGAGGCGGAAAACAAAGAAGCATATACCACGCTCTGTCAATATCTGAAAGATTTGACGCTCCTCTACTTCGAGCAAAAACAGAGTTATCCCTTTACAAGCAGCGCTTGCATTCTTTTGATTATGGCGGTCCTTGTCGAAAAATTTGCAAACCCTATTGCCAGTCCGGAATTAACCTCGAATGTGGAGCAGATGGAACGGATACAACAGATTTTCCAATATGTTGAGCAGCATTACCAGATGCCGATTTCTCTTGAAGAAGCCGCCGGCGAGCTTGGGATTAATAAAGAATATTTCTGCCGCTTTTTTAAGAAAAGCACGGGCGTGTCTTTCCTCAAATATGTGAATAAAATACGTCTCAACCATGTATACCATGATCTTCTATATACAAATGGCAGTATACAGGAAATCATGGAGCGGAACGGATTCTATAATGCGAAGCTGTTCCATCGGCTTTTTAAGGAAGTTTATCACTGTACGCCTAGGGAATTGAGGCAGGCGACGCGGGATAATCCTTATATGGGGTGACTGCCTTATCCACATGACGCCAGTGCCATCGCTTTACCCTATCAAAAATCCCGTCCACCAGCAACATCCGGCAACGGGATTTTTGATTTATTCTAGGAAAATTTCACAATCTTTCCCAACCTTCCTCAATGCTTCTCATACAAGAACTTCTCCGGCAGCGTCACCTTAAAGTCTACCGCCAGATTCCGGAAATCGTCCGGCAGAATGGTCTGGCGTTTGTTCGGCGTCATGGACAGTACCTTCACGAGAATCTCCGCCGACTTCTCCACCGTGTGCATCAGCCCGAAAGTAAGGTCAAAATCTTCTCCCGCACAGAACATGCCATGATGCGCCCAGATTGCCACGTCGTACTTTTTCATCAATTCGCTGGTCGCCACCGCGATATCGCGTCCGCCCGGAACCATCCATGGAACAACACCGATGCCGTCAGGGAATACGACAGGACACTCGGTTGCCATCTCCCAGAGTTCCCTCGTAAAAACCTCATCCTCAAGCGGAAGCACAAATGTCAGTGCAATCGTATTGGTCGTATGCGCATGATAGATCACGCGGTAACGTCCATCTGTCGCTTTTTTCTTCACCTCATGATTCATCAGATGGGACGGAAGCTCGCTGGTGGGCTTTCCGCCGTTTACAAGCCCCCAGCAGATCCGGTAATTTTCTCCCTTATCGTCCAACTCGATGATACAGATGGAGTCTTCCGGTTTGATGGAAAAATTTCTCATATACTTTCCGGAACCCGAAACAAGAAAATATTCCCCTGCAAGCTCCGGAACCGTCGTGCCGATCGGCTGCCACTCCTTCGGTGCAAGCTCCTCTTTCACAGCTTCCATTTCTTCCGTTTTCATGCGGTAACTCAAATTCCCGCCGTTGCGCTCATGCCAGCCCTGCTCCCAGCCGTCCGTCGCCATTCTGATAAAACCTTTTACAAATTCTGCATCCAAAACTTTCATAAATTGATAACCTCCTATCTCAAAATTCCTGGACAAGCCGCCTTGTCCCCAAGAAGAATCTGCCCGCGGCAAATCCAGTGTTTCTCACGCTCTTATCTAGTAACCACCTCTACCGGAACATCGAAAATCTTCGCCACTTTTAAGATTGTGTCGATATGCCGCCCTGTCGCCGCCGCAAAATGGTGCGTTGGTCCGCACTCGCTCCAACGCGTCACAAACTCCCTCGCCCCGCAGGTAAAGCGCGTCCGCATATTGGTATCCCCGAAAGAAAGAATTTTACCTTCCTCATTGATTCCTTCCGCCGCGATAAATTTAAAGTTTCCATTGCCGTCCTGCGTGATGGCAAGATATGTCACCGGACCCGTATACGGATAAAATTGTGTCAGATATCCGCCGCCGGTCTTTCCGTGGAACACTTTGACAATTTTCATCGTCGGCTTCTTGTCGGAGATATCCGCATCGCCGGAACCGCTGTGCCCGATGATCGCGATATCATCATTAAAATCAATGGAGTACATCTCTGCAAGCTGTCCGGTTCCAGATACCGTCTTTAAGATGCTCATCGCCATGGCAACCTTCATATCCCCTTCTACCGCGCACGCCGTTCCCTGTTTGATCAGCATGGAAAATGCCGGGATCAGCATACTGTCAAGGACGCCTGCCTTGCCCTGCGCATAGCCGTCATAGTGGGACGCAATCAGACCGAGCTGCTCATCTTTGACCCACTGTTCAAAAGCCACGACGTACTTTGCCATCTCCCATACTTCCTCGATGCTCCCGCCGCCCTCAATGTCAAACGTGTCGAGAATGTCCTGTGCCTTTGCCCGAATTGCCGTTTCGTCATCGATATGGTCAGCGATCGCCCACATTTTTTCCCAATCAAACTGCTTCGTATACAGGTGCATTCTCCGATAAAGATTGGACTCGTCGATGTACAGATCCATCATGCCCGGATAGGGTCTTCCGATCTGCGCAATGTTGGTATCGCGGAATCTCCTACGCACCTGCGCCGCGCGGCACCAATCTTCAATTTCCGCCTGCACAAGCGGATCGCCGCCCTCGACTACACCTGTGATAACCGCATGTCTTTTGCCATAGCGCTCCAGATCCGCCACCATCTCGCCTACCGCACCGCACGCATAACCCTCACCAAGCCATGACGCGATATCCGTATGATCATAGTCCAATGCTTTTAATTTCTGCACATTGACCAAAACCACCGGAACATCCAGATCCTTGACGGCTGGGAGCATGTTGTAAGACGTTGCATAAGTGAGAAGCTGCAAGAATACGAGGTCCACATCCGCCGCCCGGAAAAGATTTCCCGCCGCCTGTGACTGCTCCTTGGTCGTCACCATTCCGCCGTCCACGATCTCCACGGTATCCGGAATCGTCTTTTTGAATGCTTCATACTGCGCCTCAAATTCCGGCACAAGCGATGGAAACTGCGGCAGGTACGCGCCTAACGCGATCGAAAATACACCGATCTTTGCCTTTGTGTTTACTAACATAAAATTACCTCCTTTAATAATTGATTCTTTTCAATGATTGTCTTCTTTGCAGAATTGCTGCATACATTGTTCACAATTGCAATGAGCTTTGCAGGTATGTCCTATCACTGTTCAACTGCCTTGATATCAAAACTCCTCTTAACCGCATCCCGCGCACTCTGCAGATCCGCAAACTCGCCATTCGCGATAAACTGAATCATCAAGTTGCCGATCGCCGTCCCTTCCACCGGTCCTGCCCATACTGACAACCCTGTCGTTTTTGCAATCATATGATTCAGATAACTATCCTGGCATCCGCCACCCACAACATGGATATCGGTGTAGCTATGGCTGGTCAAGCTGCCCAGCTTCGTGATGGCTTCCTGGTAACAGAGAGCCAGACTCTTATAGACACACTGCATCAGTTCCCCGATGTTCTCCGGTATCTGCTGCCCGGTATTCTTACAATAATCGCACACCGCATCGATCATACTTTCCGGAGCAAGGAAACTTTGGTGGTTCACGTCCACCACGGACGCAAATCCTTCCGCCTTCTGCGCTTCTTTCGCCAGATCACCAAATCCCCATTCTCTGTCCGACTTATACTTGCTTTCATGCCCCGCCACGTACTCTGTTCCGTTCAGTTCCCTTCGTATGGACTGTATCATCCAAAGTCCCATGATGTTTTTCAGATAGCGATAACGATACCACGCGCCGCCCTCGTTGGTAAAATTCTCTTTTCGAGACTCTTCCGTCGTAACCGGCACTTCATTCTCCACCCCAAGAAGACTCCATGTCCCACTGGAAAGATAAACTGACCGGTCATTCTGCGCCGGGACTGCCAGATAAGCAGAACCTGTATCATGCGTTGCCGGAAGGATCACTTCAGCGGAAAAACCTACTTGTTCCTGTATCTCCGGAAGCAGTTCCCCAACCGTTGTCCCCGGCATGGAAAGCGGTCCGAAAAGCTCCTTCGGAAGCCCTAACGTCTCAATCAGCGGATAATCCCACTCTTTATCCGCGGCATTTACCAGATTGGAAGTTGTGGCGTTGGTGTATTCCTGTTTCTTAACCCCTGTCAAAAGAAAATGGAAATAATCGGGGAGCATTAACAGGGATTTTGCCCCGAAAAGCTGAGTCGGATTTTCTTCTTTTAACGCCATAAGCTGATAAATCGTATTAAACATCTGTTTCTGGATTCCCGTCCGCTGATACAGCTCCTTCTCCGGTATCCGTTCATCTACGATTCGGTCGATCCCGTCTGTCCGGCTGTCCCGATATGCTACCGCGTCCCCTAACAGTCTGTCATTTTCATCAAGCAACACATAGTCTACGCCCCATGTGTCAATACCGATGGTCTTCGGCGCCCTGCCAAGTCTTCCACAGATTTTCAAACCTTCCATGATTCCATTCCAAAGATTTTCCAAGTCCCAGCAGACATGTCCGTTTTTATGTATCTGTTTATTGTCAAATCGATGGATTTCCTCCAGTTTTATTTGTCCATTTTCAATATACGATAAGATATGCCTTCCGCTGGAAGCGCCGATATCAATCGCCAGATAGTATGTTTTCATGCGGTTCCTCCTTGTATAAACTCTATCCTCACAAGTGGCATCTCAGACAGACAAGTCTGCCGTATACTGCCTGTGTCGAATACTTAACTTTATTTTATTGTACCAGCTCATTTCCCCAATTCTTAGGTCTTTAGAACACTTTCTTGGGGACCTTTCTTGCAACACCCGTAAAGCCATGCTATACTATTGCAATAAACTTTGGCCGGCAGATTGCACAAAAAGTTCACGCAGTTGTCTTGTGAAGGAGATTGAGATTTTCTTAGCATTCCGTCTGTAAAATAGCAATTTCGGG
>JAMPGN010000110.1 GCA_023663915.1 Eubacterium sp.
AATAATACAATTTTAAGGAGGAGAACATAATATGGCAACAAAAGCGTATTATCCCATTTCCGAGATTGGCGCCGGCAAGGTCGGTTTTTCCAAGACCCGTTCCATCATCGAGGCGGCTTTCTACGGAAACAACGTAGTCAAAGTCAACACATTAAGAGAAGCTTATGAATTAGCGAAAAATTCACCCGGTACGGTTGTGACAGATATGCCGGTTAAGGACGGCGAGACATTTGGTCTTCCCGCTGACGCGAAGGTGCTTCTGTTCAACGACGGTGCGGTAACAGGCCGTTATGCAGCAGCGCGTCGTATCAAGGGCGAGCCCGGCGTAGATACTGTCAAGCTGGATAAAGTTGTTATGGATGCCATCTATGAGACACGTTGGAAAACAATGTATCATGCAGAGTGTTTCGTAGGTCTTGATCCCGAATTTATGGTCAAAGCCCACCTTCTGATTCCGGAAGGAGAAGAGAACTTACTGTACAACTGGATGATCAACTTCCAGTATATGTCTGATGAGTACGTTAAGATGTACAAGAAATCCAAACCGGTAGGTGACGGCAATGAGCCTGATATCTATATTTTCTCCGATCCTCAGTGGGCTCCTCATGAGGCTCCCGATGTAGATTATAGTTGCCTTAGCGATCCTCTTACGCTCTGCTATTTCGATACCAACGAGAACTGCGCAGCGATCCTCGGTATGAAATATTTCGGCGAGCACAAGAAGGGCACGCTGACAATGGCTTGGGCGCTTGCCAACAGAAACGGTTATGCATCCTGCCATGGCGGACAGAAAGAATATCTGTTGAAGGATGGTTCTAAATTCGTTGCATCCGTATATGGTCTGTCAGGTTCCGGCAAGTCCACACTGACACATGCGAAACATGGCGGCAAGTATGAGATCAAGGTTCTTCATGATGACGCTTTCATCATCAACACAGACACCTGTGCATCTGTAGCGCTTGAGCCTACTTATTTTGATAAGACAGCAGACTATCCGACAGGATGTCCGGATAACGAATATCTGTTATCTGCTCAGAACTGCTCTTGTACCATGGACAGCGAAGGCAAGATCCAGCTTGTGACTGAGGATATCAGAAACGGTAATGGTCGTGCGATCAAGTCCAAATTATGGTCTCCTAACCGTGTAGATAAGATCGATGCTCCGGTGAATGCGATTTTCTGGATCATGAAAGATCCTACGATCCCGCCGGTAGTGAAATTAAAAGGTGCAGCTCTTGCCTCCGTTATGGGCGCTACGCTGGCAACCAAGACTTCCACAGCAGAGCGTGTTGCAGCAGGTACAGACCTTAATGCAATCCGTATCGTGCCTTATGCGAATCCGTTCAGAACCTATCCGCTGGTGAATGACTATGATAAGTTTAAGAAACTGGTAGAGGAGAAGAACGTAGCATGTTACATCGTTAATACGGGCGATTTCATGGGAACTAAGGTTCAGAAAGAGGATACCCTCGGAATCCTTGAGACGATCGTAGAGGGCAAGGCACAGTTTGAGCAGTGGGGAGCTTTTGAGGACATCGAGATCATGAAGACATGGGATGGCCAGACAGAAGGCTTCAAGGACTTCAAAGCTGATCTTAATGACGCTGAGTATAAGACACAGCTTAAGGGCGCGATGGAGACACGTGTAAAAGCAGTAGAAGACTTCGCTACGAAGAAGGAAGGTTATGACAAACTTCCGGACGAAGCATTGGAGGCGCTTAAGAAACTGGTTGACGCATTGAGCTAAATTTTAAATAATCCATTGAAAAATTGTGGTTGGCAAGGGGTATGCAGATACCCCTTGTTGCTTTTTAACAAATTGGAAATGAAATATTGGATTTTTATAGGTAAGATAAAATAATTGTTCTTTTAGCATATGGAGGGATGATTATGTACCATTGTAATGTATGTTTTTATCTGATTGGAGAATCGGATGATTTGTTAAATCGTTTGAGACAAATGCCGCCGTTTCCACATTTTAGACATGAATTTATGAGAAGCCCGAAGCCGGAGGAAACATTGATGAAGTGGGCGGATATAATCGTGATCGATATGAGCGGATTTCCTGTGACAGAAACGCTTCATGTTCTGTTTTCTCATATGAAAAAAGAAGCGGAATTGATCGTGCTTGCGCAAAAGGAGCAGATGCAGGAGCTTATGGAGCAGGGCAATTCCCAGGTTACTGACGTATGGATCTTACCGCTTTCTGAGAAAGAAATACAATTTTATTTCAACAAATGGCAGGAGACTTACAAGATGAGTAAGGATTTCTGGCTAAGCAGAAACTATTTGGATTCTCTGATCAATAGCGTTCCGAATCTTATCTGGTTTAAAGATAAGGAAGGTGCACATAGGAAGGTAAATGACTACTTCTGTAAGGCTGTCAACAAGACCATGGAGCAGATCGAAGGGCGTGGACATTATTATATATGGGATATTTCTCCGGAAGAGTATGCTAAAGGTGAATTTATCTGTATGGAATCTGAGTATGAAGTTATGGATAAAAGAGAAACCTGTGTGTTTGATGAGACTGTCAAGATCGGTGAGAGCATGAGACAGTTGGAAACCTATAAATCACCGTTGTTTGATTTGGACGGAAGTGTTATGGGGACTGTCGGCGTCGCTGTTGATGTGACACAGGAGCGGCTCTACGAGCAGATGATTATCAAAAATGCAAATACGGACTTTCTTACAGGACTCTATAACAGAAGACATGTATACGAATATATTGAGCAGATGCAGGAAGGACCGATTGTAGTATTCTGCATTGATCTCAATAAATTTAAGAGTATCAATGACGTTTATGGACATCAGGAAGGAGACCGTGTTCTTGTACTGACGGCAAAAGTCCTTCAAAACTGTATGCAGGGATCTTTGATTGCGAGAACCGGCGGGGATGAATTTCTGGTTGTTATGGAAGGAGAGCATACGGAGCAGGAGATTGAAGAGACGAGGAAGATGATCGAACAGCAGCTTGACAAGGCATATGCCGGGGAAGAAAATTTCAAGGATATTTCTGCCAGTGTAGGAGCGGCACATTCTAATCGGGGAAAAGAGGCTTTCGATCTGCTGCTGGGTGAAGCAGACGCCTTGATGTACCGCGAGAAAGAGCAGAAAAAGGCATGTAGCAACAGAAATTAAAATTCAGTTGTAATATGTCACTATCTCGGTTATAATAATAGTAACCTGAAATGTGCGACAAATCTTGTTATTTTGAACCTACAGATACTTTAAACGGGATTCTTATATTGCCATGCGGATGTCACGCCTCCGGCTTTTATGCCTTACGCAGTGGAAGACAGAAGTATGGCTGCGGTTACCCACCTAGCTTTGCTAGGAGTCAAAATACAAGATGCGGCATTTTGGGGCAATACTAAGGAAAAGCAGTCGTTTTTATGCGGCTGCTTTTGTTTTGGCTGTCTTTGGCAGATATCAAGCGAATACTTTTATCGATAAAAATTTTTAAGGTAATAGAGAAGAATTATGGATATATAATATAATAGACGGAGCATGGCAGTCTGCGGTATATTGGCTGCCATAGAATATAGCATTTTTGATGTAAGGATTCAAAATCGAAATGAAATATGATATGAAACTGCTTACAAAAATAGCATTGATTTTTTTTGGACTTCTTTTTTTGATCTGTATCTGGCTGGGACGGCGTGAACAGGGCATCCATCCGCCGGATGGCATAAAAATCACTTGTCAGGATGTAACGGTGTTATTGAATGCACTCGATATTGAGCCGCCGGATGAAATAAAAGCGGTCGATGCGGAATCCTGTTTGACCTATGAACAGTATAGAGCAATTTACCTGCAAATGGACGGGGAGGCGCTTGGCATTCCGGACTATGCGCAAAAGTATAAGACGGATTTTGAAATACTAAGAGAGGACTGGTACGATGCCTATCGGGTTATGCTGGCACATTTGGACACGGAATCGTCCATATGGGAAACGGAGATTTTTCTGTTAAAGGTCGATGAGGAAAACAGGCAGGTTTACACGGAAAACGGGGCGATGCAGACACCGTACCGCTACGGGACGCCGGAAGTGGAGGAGAATATTTTCCGTAAAGTAAAAGCATACGTGAAAGGAAACGAACTTTTGACGGTTGTGGAATCGTCTGACGATGAGTATGAACTTGCCAATGTATGGGTAATGGAATCGGAAGAGGGGAGGTTAGAATGCTTCTACCGGCAGATTGTTTTCCGGACAGAGACAGGAGAAAGGGTGCAGCAGGTAGAGAGGGAGAGCATTGCCGACCTGACATTCCGGGACGGCGGGATCGTCAAAGCCGTTGAAAAAAACCAGAAGGTACACGGCAGGCTGCTGCGGGTGTCGGATACGGAATTGGAGCTTGAGAATGGCGGCATTTACCCTCTCGCGGAAGATATGGAAATCTATAAGCTCTATGGCAATATGGAGACGCTTCGGCGGACGGATTTAAAGATCGGTTATGAGGACAGCGATTATGTAATCGAGCGGGGAAAAGTCTGCGCCTGTCTTGTCTCCGATGACGAGGCGGCGGACAGGATTCGCGTATTATTAAAAAATACGGCGAAAAACAGCAATTACCATAATGCGGTAGAGCTTGAGGTGGACGGACAAAAGATTCGGATAGCGGCAGAGGATATGGAAGTTGGCGAGCGCAGAGTATATCGCTGCGAGGCGTTGACTGATAAAGTCAAAATCGAGATGGAAGGGAGTGCAAGGGAAGATAACGCCTATAGGGGAGCGATCGAATGCTATCGGAGCGCAGAGGGAATGGTATTAATCAATGAACTGCCTTTGGAAGAGTATCTGTATGCGGTCGTTCCCAGCGAGATGCCGGCTTCCTATCCGACGGAATCCTTGAAGGCGCAGGCAGTATGTGCCAGAACCTATGCGTATCTGTATATTCTTCATGCAGGACTGCCGGAAGTCGGGGCGCATGTGGACGATACGACATCCTATCAGGTATACCACAATATCCGTGAGAACACGGCGACAACGACTGCGGTCAAGGAGACGGACGGTATTTTACTGACCTATCAGGGAGAGCCGGCACAGAATTATTATTATTCTACTTCCTGCGGCGTGGGGACGGATGCGAGAATCTGGAGCGGAAGCGGGGATAAGGATTTATCGTATATGCAGGCGTTATTTTTACGGGGGCAGGGAAATGCCATTGCAAATACGGCTGAGGATAACAATAGAAATATATCGGGGGATCATTCTGGGATGGCTCTGGCGGACAATGATTCCGGAATGAACTTATCAGATGGCAGATTTGTTGTTGATTCCCCAGATAATCTATGCAATGAAGAAGCCTTCCGCCGGTTCATCACTTCCGTCAATGAGAAGGATCTTGAGCACGAAGAAGCGTGGTACCGCTGGACATATACCGTAGAAGAAATAGACGCGGATATCATGCGGTCGCGCATACAGGAACGCTATGCGGCAAGCCCGGAATCCGTCTTGACGAAAACACAGGGGGAATATTTTGTGTCCCAGCCTATTGGGAAATTCGGAAAAATTAAGGAGCTTGGTATCACACAGAGAGGGGCGGGCGGCGTAGCGCAGGAACTTTTGATCGTGACCGATACAGATACCTATAAGATTCTCGCAGAATACAATATCCGCTGCGTGCTGTGCGACAGGTCAAGCGAGGTGGTCAGGCAGGACGGGAGCGTGACTGTTCCGGCGTCACTTCTGCCGAGCGGATTTTTTGTGATTGATGCTGGAAATAGGGGTGAAAGTATGGTAGGATATACATTGATTGGCGGCGGATACGGGCATGGCGTGGGAATGTCGCAGAACGGGGCGAAGGCTCTCGGCCAAGAAGGGGCTTCCTATCGGGATATTTTGGGATTTTTCTTTCCGGGATGTGATTTAGAGAACCTTGGTGAGGAGAATGATCTGTAGATGATCCTAACGATTGTGTAAAGAAAACAGATTAGGTGATTTATGAAAACGATTTACAGACTTTATTACATATTTCGCGATTTTAATTGGCAGATGACGAAGAAAAATATAGCGGCTTTTGCGGCGAGCACCGCGTTTTTCCTTTTTCTTTCCATGATCCCGCTGCTGATGGCATTGTGCGCGATTCTGCCTTATACGGCGCTTACGGAAGAAAATCTCATTAACGCGATTACGCAGGTTACGCCGGACGCGATGGAAGCGCTTGTCATCAGCGTGGTATCCGATGTGTACGCACGCTCGGCGGGAACGATCACGGTGTTTGCGATCGTGACGGTCTGGTCGGCTTCTAAGGCAATGCTTGCGCTGATACACGGGTTAAACGCGGTCAATGATTTCGAGGAGAGGCGTAATTATTTTGTGCTCAGGTTTATCGCATGTATTTATACGGTAATTATTTTGGTTGCCATGATTCTTGCGCTGTTTGTCATGGTGTTCGGCAATGTGATCGTGGATTTTCTGCTGCGGGATATTCCGCCGTTACATATACTGGTGCAGTTTATCATGCACTTTCGTTTCCTGATTTCATGGGCAGCATTGACGTTAATTTTCGCGTTGATCTATGCCTATGTGCCAAACAGTAAGATGCGTTTTAAAAGCCAGATACCCGGAGCAATTTTCTCGGCAATTGTATGGAGTGCGGCATCCTATGTTTTTTCGATCTATGTGGATCACTTTAACGGGTTCGGGGCGTATGGGGGATTGACTACTGTAGTCATTTTGATGATCTGGTTCTATATGCTGATGTATATCCTGCTGGTTGGCGCACACATCAACCGGTATTTCGGTCCGGTGTACAAATTTCTGTTCGGATGGCTTGACAAGCCGGACAAAAGCCACTAAAATAGCTATAGATTTGCAAAAGAACCAATGAAATGAACGCAGAAAGGCTGTGAAGGCGTCAGTAGAAAGTTATTTTCCGTCAGAGAGAGGGAGCCATCGGCTGAAAGTTCCCTTCGGTTCAGATAATGTTTTGAATTTCCCGCCGGAGCCGCTTGGATGAAATCAGTAGTCTAAGACGTTATGGCACGTTACGCCAACGAGGTGTCTGTCCATGTATCCGGGATACGTGTTCCGGTGCGTTACGAGACAGGAAACTGGGTGGTACCGCGGATATATTTCGTCCCATGTGCATGCTGTGTGCGCATGGGATTTTCTGTGTGTATGAAAGCAGACGGCGGAATAAGCTTAAGATACGAGGTATTCCGGAACCGTTTATGCGGCAGCGAAGAAAATGTAGAAAAGGAGTAAAACGATGAAGGAGAAATTGGAACAGATCAAAGCGGAAGCGCTTCGCCAGATCGAGGCGAGCGACGCGCTGGAAAAACTGAATGAAGTAAAAGTCAATTACCTTGGCAAAAAGGGTGAGCTGACGGCAGTGCTAAAGAGTATGAAAGATGTTGCGCCGGAGGATCGTCCAAAGGTCGGACAGCTTGTAAATGAGACGAGGGAAGAGATTGAGAGGGTTTTGGAAGAATCCGTTAAGAAGATGGAGAAGGCGGTCAGGGAAGCAAAGATGAAAAGGGAAGTTATCGACGTGACGCTTCCGGCGAAGAAGAATAATGTAGGGCACCGCCACCCGAATATGATTGCTTTGGAAGAAGTAGAGAGAATCTTCATCGGCATGGGCTACGAGGTCGTGGAAGGTCCCGAAGTGGAGAAGGATTACTATAACTTCGAGGCGTTGAACATTCCGGCGGATCATCCGGCGAAGGATGAACAGGATACGTTTTACATTACGGGAGATATTCTGTTGAGAACACAAACCTCTTCCACACAGGTTCATGAGATGGAAAAAGGAAAATTGCCGATCCGTATGATTGCGCCCGGCAGGGTATTCCGTTCGGACGAAGTGGACGCGACTCATTCCCCTTCGTTCCATCAGATTGAAGGCTTGGTTATCGACAAGAACATCACTCTTGCCGATTTAAAAGGCACACTGGCAGAGTTTGCGAAGGAACTGTTCGGGGAGGATACGAAGGTCAAATTCAGGCCCCATCATTTCCCGTTCACAGAACCCAGCGCGGAGATGGATGTGACATGCTTCAAATGTGGCGGCGAAGGATGCCGTTTCTGCAAGGGTGAGGGCTGGATCGAAATTTTAGGGTGCGGTATGGTACATCCACATGTGCTGGAAATGAGCGGAATCGATCCCGAACAGTACACAGGATTTGCTTTTGGCGTGGGTTTGGAGCGGATCGCACTTTTGAAATATGAGATTGATGACATGAGGCTGTTGTATGAGAACGATATCCGGTTCTTAAAACAGTTCTAGTAAAGATGGAGGTAGAATATGAATACAGCATTATCATGGATTAAAGCGTATGTGCCGGATTTGGAGTGCACAGACCAGGAATATATGGACGCGATGACTTTATCCGGTACGAAGGTGGAAGGATACAGCAGACTGGATAAAAATCTGGAAAAGATCGTCGTCGGTCAGATCGACAGGATTGAGAAACACCCCGATGCGGATAAACTGATCGTCTGTCAGGTCAATATCGGTTCTGAGGTAATCCAGATTGTGACCGGCGCGCCCAATGTCAAAGAAGGGGATAAAGTACCGGTAGTCTTAGACGGCGGCAAAGTCGCGGGCGGACATGACGGCGGACCGCTGCCGGAGAACGGTATCGCGATCAAGGCGGGCAAACTGCGCGGTGTACCATCCAACGGTATGATGTGCTCGATCGAGGAGCTTGGTTCGGACAGAAACATGTATCCCGAAGCGCCGGAGATGGGAATCTATATTTTTAGGGAGGACGTGGAGATCGGTTCTGACGCGATCGAGGCGCTTGGGCTTCGGGACACAGTATTTGAGTATGAAGTGACGTCTAATCGTGTGGATTGCTACAGCGTGATCGGCATAGCAAGGGAGGCGGCGGCGACATTTCGCAAACCGTTCTATCCGCCGAAAGTGACAGTCAAAGAGAATAACGAAAAAGTAGAAGATTATATATCCGTTGAGGTGCAGGACAAAGAACTGTGTCCGAGATATTGCGCGCGAGTGTGCACCAACATTAAGATTGCTCCCTCTCCGAAATGGATGCAGAGGCGTCTTGCGGCGAGCGGTATCCGTCCGATCAATAATCTGGTGGACATCACCAACTATGTGATGGAAGAGTATGGACAGCCGATGCACGCTTTTAATCTGGATACGATTGCAGGACATAAGATTATTGTGCGCCGTGCAAACGACGGTGATGTGTTCCGCACGCTGGATGGACAGGACAGAAACTTAGACTCCGATGTACTGATGATCTGCGATGCTGAGAAGGAGATTGGTATTGCCGGCATCATGGGCGGTGAAAACTCTATGATCATCGACGATGTGACGACGGTTCTTTTTGAGGCGGCAACCTTCAATGGCGCGAATATCCGCAAGTCCGCCAAGAGGATCGGACTTAGGACAGATGCGTCGGGCAAATTCGAGAAAGGGCTTGATCCCTACAATGCAGAGGAGGCGATCAACAGGGCATGTCAGTTGATTGAGGAACTCGGCTGCGGTGAGGTCGTGAGCGGCATCGTGGATGTGCATGGCGAGATGAAAGAGAAGGTTGTGCTTCCTTTTGCACCGGAACAGTATAACAAACTGCTTGGTACCGATGTATCAAAAGAGGAAATGCTGGATATCTTTAAAATGATAGAGGTAGATTATGATCCGGTGGCGGATACGCTGACAATGCCGACATTCCGCCAAGATCTTCTGCGCCAGTGCGACATAGCGGAGGAAGTGGCGCGGTTCTATGGATATGACAAGATTCCGACCACGCTGCCAAACGGTGAGGCGACTACCGGCAAACTGCCTTTCAAACTCCGTATCGAGCAGAAGGCAAGGGATATTGCTGAATACTGCGGTTTTTCACAGGGGATGTGCTATTCCTTCGAGAGTCCGAAAGTATTTGATAAATTACTTTTCGATGCGGACGATCCGGTGCGCCGGGCGATCACGATTTCCAATCCGCTGGGAGAGGACTTCTCCATCATGAGAACGATCTCCTTAAACGGTATGTTGACGAGTCTTGCGACCAACTATAATAGAAGAAATAAAGATGTGCGTCTATATGAATTGGGAAATATTTATATCCCGAAGGCGCTGCCGCTGACGGAACTGCCGGACGAGAGAATGCAGTTTACGCTCGGCATGTACGGTGACGGGGATTTCTTTACGATGAAAGGCGTGATCGAAGAGTTTTTTGACAGCATCGGCATGCGTAAGAAGATTACCTATGATCCCAACGCGGGCAAGAACTTCCTGCACCCTGGCAGACAGGCGAATGTGATTTATGAAGGCGTGACCATCGGTTATCTCGGTGAAGTGCATCCGGAAGTGTGTGATAACTATGATATGAAAACCAAGGCTTATGTGGCAGTGATTGATATGCCGCAGGTAGTGCCTTTTGCGACTTTTGACCGCAAGTATGAAGGGCTTGCCAAATATCCGGCGGTATTGAGAGATATCAGCATGGTAGTTCCGAAGAATATCATGGTAGGGCAGATCGAAGCAATTATCGCCCAGAGAGGCGGTAAAATACTGGAAAATTACCAGTTGTTTGATATCTACGAAGGCGACCAGATACAAGAGGGATTCAAGTCCGTGGCATATTCGATTACGTTCCGCGCGAAGGACAGAACATTGGAAGAGACGGACGTATCCGGAGCAATGAAGAAGATTCTGAACGGCTTAGAAGGAATGGGAATTGAACTGAGAAAATAGAGTATGATAGAAGAAAAAGGCGCAGGCGAAAGTGAGAAGTGATATTCATAGCGGCTGCCTGCGCCGAAACGAAGTGAAAGGAATGGATAGTAATGGAGCATAAGAATACATGGGAAACTTATGATGCAAAACAGTTGCGGGCGGTAGACGTTTTTGCGCAGGAATATATGTCGTTTCTGGATAACGGCAAGACGGAGCGCGAATGCATCAACCAGATCGTTAACATGATTGAGCAGGCGGGTTATCAAGAGCTGGAGACATTGATTTCGTCCGGCGCAAAATTGAAAATCGGCGATAAGGTTTATTCCGTCTGGATGAATAAATCGATTGCAATGTTCCAGATTGGCAAAGAAAAAATGACGGACGGCATCAACATTCTCGGCGCGCACATCGACTCCCCGCGTCTGGATATCAAGCAGAATCCGCTGTATGAGGACGGCGGTTTTGCCTATCTCGATACCCATTATTACGGCGGTGTCAAGAAATATCAGTGGGTGACACTCCCGCTTGCGATTCATGGCGTGGTAGTGAGAAAAGATGGTACAACCGTGGAGGTCAATGTAGGAGAGAATGAGGACGATCCAGTATTTTTCGTGTCTGACCTGCTGATTCATCTGGCGCAGGAGCAGATGGAAAAGAAGGCGAATAAAGTCATTGAGGGTGAGGCGCTTGATATCATCGTCGGCAATAAACCCCTTGTGATTGATAACAAAGAGAAAGACGAGGAGAAAAAAGACGCAGACGATCCGGAAGTGAAGGCATCGGAGAAGGACGCAGTGAAGAAGGGTATTCTTGATATTCTGAAAAAGTCTTACGATATCGAGGAAGAAGACTTTATTTCCGCGGAGTTAGAAGTTGTTCCGGCGGGCAGGGCAAGGGAAGCTGGTTTCGACCGGAGCATGATTCTGGCATACGGACAGGATGACAGGGTATGTGCATTCTCCTCTTTGAAGGCGATGCTGGAAATCGGGGAACTCGACCGCACAGCATGTTGTATTCTGGTTGATAAAGAAGAAGTCGGCAGTGTGGGAGCTACTGGTATGCAGTCCAAATTTTTTGAGAATGCGGTAGCGGAGATCATGAATCTGGCAGGAGAGTACAGCGAGTTAAACGTGCGCAGATGTCTGGCGCATTCCTGTATGCTTTCTTCCGATGTCAGCAGCGCGTTTGATCCCACTTATGCGGCAAGTTTTGATAAGAAAAACGTAGCGTATGTGGGATGCGGTATGGTGTTTAACAAGTTTACGGGTGCGCGTGGCAAGTCCGGCTCCAATGACGCAAACGCGGAATACCTCGGACATATCAGGGCTATTTTTGAGAAAGAGAACGTGAATTTCCAGACGGCGGAACTTGGCAAAGTCGATCTGGGCGGCGGCGGCACAATCGCTTATATCCTTGCACTGTATGGCATGAACGTGATCGACAGCGGTGTGGCAGTTCTCAACATGCATGCACCCTGGGAGGCGACCAGCAAAGCGGATGTCTATGAGGCGAAGAGAGGGTATGTGGCATTTCTGAATCACGCGGCTCTCTAAAAAGGAATATGAATGATGGATACCATGAAGAAATCTGATTTTTATTTTGATCTGCCGGAAGAACTGATTGCACAGGACCCGCTTGAGAACCGCTCCGATTCAAGGATGCTAATATTAGATAAGACGAGTGGTAAAACGGAGCATCATATTTTCAGAGAGATCATTGATTATTTAAGACCGGGCGATTGTCTGGTCTTAAATAATACGAAAGTGCTTCCGGCAAGGCTTATGGGTAGGAAGGAAGACACCGGCGCGGCGGTTGAAGTTCTGCTTTTAAAAAGAAAAGAAAATGACATTTGGGAGACGTTAGTGAAACCGGGCAAGAAGGCAAAGCCGGGGACGAGACTCGTATTCGGGGACGGATACTTACGTGCGGAAGTCCTTGAGGTGGTGGAAGAAGGAAACCGATTGATGCGTTTTGCGTATGAAGGCATTTTTGAGGAAGCGCTTGACCGTCTCGGAGAGATGCCGCTTCCGCCTTATATAACCCATAAGTTACAGGACAAAAACCGTTATCAGACCGTCTATGCGAAATATGATGGCTCGGCGGCAGCTCCTACTGCGGGGCTGCATTTTACGAAGGAACTGCTCAAGCAGATAGAAGAGAAAGGTGTGGAGACTGCCTATGTGACCCTGCATGTCGGCCTCGGCACATTTCGTCCCGTCAAGACGGACAATATTTTGGAACACCATATGCATTCCGAATATTATCAGGTGACGGCGGAGGCGGCGGAGAAGATCAACCGTGCCAAGGCAGATGGACATCGTGTGATCTGCGTGGGAACTACGAGCTGCCGCACGGTGGAGAGCGCGGCGAAGCCGGACGGTACGCTGGAGGAGTGTTGTGGAAATACGGAGATCTTTATCTATCCGGGATATCATTTTAGAGTGCTTGACTGCCTTATCACGAATTTCCATCTGCCGGAATCGACGCTTGTAATGCTCGTGTCGGCATTGGCTGGCAGGGAACATGTGATGGCGGCATACGAGGAAGCGATTAGGGAGAAATATCGTTTTTTTAGTTTTGGAGACGTCATGTTCATTCGGTAAAAATCCAAAATGTACTTTTGGGAAGAGGGAAATTTTTTGGTGGGAATATTGCAATGAGGATTTGCGTATGCTATAATGCCAATAGGCAAGGCGAGGACATAAGTCCATGTGAACAAAGAACGAAACCCCGAACTATGTGTCAGCATAGTCCGAGGTTTCTTCTTTTCTTTTATAGTGGCAAAGCACCCA
>JAMPGN010000111.1 GCA_023663915.1 Eubacterium sp.
TGCCGGGAAGCTGTTTCATCATCTTCTGGGACTGTTCAAACTGCTTGATAAATTTATTGACTACCGCAATATCCACACCTGCACCTTTCGCGATCCTGTGTTTCCTGCTCGGATTGAGAAGCTTCGGATTCTGGCGTTCCGCCGTCGTCATACTTAAGACGATCGCCTCCATACGAGCAAGCTGCCTCTCATCGACCATGGACTCAATATCGCCCATCTGCTTACCCATTCCCGGCATCATACTCAAGATACCGGACAGACCACCCATGTTGCGCATCTGTTTCATGCTTTCTAAATAATCTTCAAAATCAAACTTGCCCTTCTTCATGCGGGCAGCCATCTGTTTCTCTTTGTCCTCGTCAATGTTTATGTTCTGCTGTGCCTTCTCAATTAACGTCAGCACATCACCCATACCTAAGATTCGACTCGCCATACGGTCAGGATAAAACTGCTCCAAATCTGACAGTTTCTCACCCATACCGATATACAGAATCGGCTTGCCCGTCACCGCCTTGATGGAAAGCGCTGCACCACCTCTGGAATCACCATCCATCTTGGAGAGAATCACCCCGTCGATTCCGACTTTGTCATCAAAGTCTTTCGCCACATTGACGGCATCCTGTCCGGTCATAGCATCCACCACCAAAAGAGTCTGGTGCACGTCCACATCCGCCTTGATCTCTTGAAGTTCCGCCATCATTTCTTCGTCGATGTGAAGACGTCCCGCAGTATCTAGAATCACCAGGTTGTGTCCGTTCTTCTGGGCATGCTCGATAGCAGCCTTGGCAATGTTGGCAGGCTTGTGATTATCTCCCATGGAAAATACGTCCACCTGCTGTTTCTCGCCATTGATCTGTAACTGTTTGATTGCCGCCGGCCGGTAGACATCACACGCGACTAACAAGGGCTTTTTGCCTTTCAGCTTCATCTTGCCTGCAATCTTCGCTGTAGTGGTTGTCTTACCTGCACCCTGCAGGCCGCACATCATAATGACCGTGATAGACTTGCCCGGCTGTAAGGTGATCTCCGTCGTATCCGAACCCATTAAGGAGACCATCTCTTCATTGACGATCTTGATGACCATCTGGCCCGGATTTAATCCGTTTAAGACATCCGCCCCGATCGCACGCTCCTCCACCGATTTGACAAACTGCTTCACAACTTTAAAGTTGACATCAGCTTCTAAGAGAGCCATCTTGACCTCTTTCAAAGCAGCTTTGACATCTTCCTCTGTGAGACGGCCTTTGCTTCTTAAATTTTTGAATACGTTCTGCAGTTTATCTGTCAGACTCTCGAATGCCATATTGTTTTATGCCTTTCAAAACGTGAATCCTAATCTATAATTCCTGTAAAATTTCAGAAGACAGCCTGCGGACTTGTGCGCTGTAAGAGATCGATTCCTCTCTATCCATCTGTTCCATGTTCTCAAACTGTTCTGAAAGCCTGTTAATACAAGCAACTTTTGCTTTGACTTTTTCAAACTTATCGACGAGCCTCAGCTTCTCTTCATAGCCTTGCAATGCCTTGTCGCATCTTTTGACGATATCGTGCACTGCCTGTCTGCTGATGCCTTCTTCCTGCGCGATCTCTCCGAGGGAAAGATTGTCGTACACGATGCCCTCATAGATCTGCCGTTGGTGTTTCGTCAGCAGTTCTCCATAGAAATCATATAATAAGCCCTGTTCTACGATCTTCTCCATGTTGAAACTCCTGTCGGACTGTCTGTATAAATCCCGACTTCTGCATTCTACTATATGGCAGGGTGGGTGTCAAGTATTTTTTCTTGACAGTGAAAATATTCCTAAATTAAGAGGGCATCTCTATATAACTGAAATACAGCTATTTTTCAATGCTCCCCCTCAAGCAGCTCAATTATTTGATCTTCCGACCAAAGCTCATTTGGAAAATCACTACGTGATGCTCTTTCCAGATCCATTTGGTCCGGCTAAGACAAGGATCATAGGTTTCTTATCTGACATACTTTCTTGCTCCGTCCGCATATTCAATATATGCTTTCTTAGCAGCAATATCATATTTTGCAATCGGTTTTTTGCAAAACTCTGCTTTTGCGACAGCGGATTTGACTGCCTGCACTGCCCGCGCGTCCATCACTGCATCCTGCACTGAAATAACGCTTCTCTGATCGGAAGATGTTATCACTTTTATTGTATGCTTCTTTCCGGTCCTTACTTTTACCGTACTCATATGATCAATCCTTCCTGCTGGTTTCTCATATATAGTATTCACAGACGCCATCAAAATACCCGTATCTTTACTCCGTAACGACCTCCAGATACCCTACCATCTTAGTCATGTCAAACTCCGACAGCACGCCTTGGTTCGGCTCGTAATACTTTCCTTCATACTCTACCAGATAATGGCTGTATCTGCCCATCTTCTCCATGATGATGCAGCACTTCGGCAGTTCCACGGATTTACCTAACGTATATACGATCTTGTCCGCATGGCGGATTCCAAGATACTCAAGCGTGGCGATCATCTTGCTCATATTTGCCTGCCATTCGCGGCATTTCATGATATCGCACATCTCGTCCAATGTTGTCCCGGCGATCATTGCAACGCAAGCCTGTCCGCACAATCCATCCCACGGCTGTGTCACCAGATCAATGCCGTCGATCTTGCGGATCGGATGCTCCGTGCTGTACGGGCTGTTGCTGCTCATACTTACCACATTCCCCACGATCTCAATCGAAATCAGGTATTTCTTGCCAAGCTCCACCTTGGACAACGTATCTTGATTCACGGGAATATCATAATATCCCTGTCCCTTCGGTACGAGATCGCATATAAAGCATACATCGTCAAAACATACCCTGACCGGCGCATCTCCTACCTTCTCACAGACTTCCCACACATTAAATGGCACCGCGATCGTGTTCTCATTCTCCCGAAATTCTACCGTGCCTTCAAATTCATATTTCATAGATAACCCGCCTTTCCTATTCTTTATATAGTAATCCTATTGTAACATATTCAAAGTTTGGAAAACAACATGAATATGCACCAAAAATCGAATTTCACCCAATTATGAAATACCGCGCCTCCATGCCGCCTAAAAATGTCGTGACCTTTCCGTCCTACTGCGCTTCAGCCGTCCAGTCCCCAAAACTGATATTCAAATCCACATTCACATCGATCCCGTCCACTTTGCCTTCGTCCGTGTACTGCCAGACTTTAAAATCATAAGGATAATAAACCTGCTCGTCATAGAAAGCAAACCATTTCTCATACTCTTCCAACTGCTGTAAATCCAACATCATCATAAATGTCTTTAGATTACCATAAATCATCGGCTGATAACCGGCATCTTTGATCTTTTCACAAAAGGCGATACAATACTCTGTCCGCTCCTCCTTCGTCAGTTCCTTTGTCCTTGAGTTGTTATTGCTCACCGCCTCCACATCGATCACCACCGGATATTCCACCTTATAAGGCTGTATCGCATCAATCACATACTCCGCTTCCTCTTCCGCCTCCTCCACGCTGGTTGCCTGCGTAAAAAAGTATACGCCTACATCAATATCATTCCGCCGCGCCCCTTTGATATTGTCCTCAAAGTTCTCGTCTTCCAGAATCTCGCCCTTTGTATAGCCCCTGGTTCCTAACCGAATAAAAGCATATTCCACATCGTCGTCCGCCACTTTTTCCCAATCGATCTTGCCCTGGTACTTGGACACATCAATACCCTTATGCGCAATATTTACTCCATTTTCATAATAACCCATAACCTCGTCTGCATCCAAGGCAAACTTCGCAAGATCGTATGTATGATGCGCCAGATCTTCTAAGATCGGGAAAAAATAAAACTCACCTGCATCTGCCACGACAATCTCATCGGGATAAAAATACCGCAGCATCGCCGTTGTGCCGTCACCGGACAATATCAGCTCTTTTAGCTTATCCAAAAACTCACTGCTTACTTCCTCGCTCGTCCGGTTCGCCGTCTCCTCTCTTGCGAGCGCAAGCATGGCATCCACTTCGCCTTGCGTATATGTGACGGTCTCGTCCATGCGGATTGCCTCAAGCTCATTCATAACGACCGTGTTTTCCATCTGCACGGAGCGGTACTTGAATACCATGACAAGACAGATCGTGATTGCTGACAATGTCACAAGACAGAGTATAATCGAACCGATCAGTATCCCGTTTTCACTCCTTCTGCGTTTCTTCTTACGTCTTTTATTCCCTTGAAAATTACTTTCGCGCATATACTCTCCTCATATCGATATTTGATTCTTTTTTGATACCAGCCATTGGCGCCTTATCAGATCCGCTCGCTGAAATAGCTCTTATATCCTTCCCCGAAAATCTCCGACGCGCTCGTGACGATCATGAAAGAATCCGCGTCCTCGTCCCGCACGATGTTCTCCACGCGCGGAAACACGGTTTTCTTCATGGCGCACATGATCACCTGTTTGTCGTTTCCGCTGTATGCTCCGCGTCCGTTGATCAAAGTTATGCCAATGTCCAGCTCCTCCAGAATCCGCGACGCAATCTGTTGTGGCTTATTGCTGATGATATACAGTAACTTCGCCTCATCCCTGCCATAGAGCACCACATCCATCGTGACCGACGAGCATCCTACCGCAATCGCCGCATACAGCGCCGCGTCAATATCTCCGAAAACGATCCCCGACAGCGTCACCACGATGGCATCCGCGATAAAAAACAGGTTCCCCGTCTTTAAATGCGGAAATCGAAGCCGCAGCGCCTTGACGATGATGTCCATGCCGCCCGTCGTCGCGCCCGCTCTGAATATCATGCCGATCGACGCCGCCGACAGGATACCGCCCGCAATCGCTGCTAACAGTCTATCACAGGTTGCCGCCGGAAAAGATGTCAAAATATTGGTAAATGTGGAAATGAGCGCGGTCGCATAGATGGTTAAGACCGTAAAGCCTAGCCCGAATTTCCATATGGCAAAACCAAGGATCGGTATATTTAACAGCAGGATCAGCGTACCCGTACTGACCGGAACCAGCCTGTTTAGGATAATCGCTATTCCCGTCACTCCGCCAGGCGCCATGTCGTTCGGATCAATGAACAGACTGACCCCTGCCGCATAGACGAAAGCCGCCACTGTTATAATAATATATTTCTTTATCCATTCTGTCTTGCTTTTTTTGAAAAAATTTTTATTTTTCTTCTCTTTTTTGCTTTTTTCTCTTCTCATACTATCTAGCATGTCCTTTTTTCATAAATATAAGCATAAGAATTTCCTACAGAAACTAGAGAGAGCCAGACACGCCGCCTGGCTCTCTCCACGTAATTACTGCAATGCTTCTATATCCCTACCCGCACCAGCTTCGGCTGATATCCATTCTGGTTCAGCGCGTCTATGATCTGGTTCTTATGCTCCGTTCCGTAGGCTTCCAAGGTGATACGCAGTTCCACCGCCGCATTGCGGTTGATGGACACGAACTGGTTATGCTCCAATTTAATCACATTACCATTCTGTTTCGCAATCACGTCAGACACTCTGGACAATTCGCCCGGTTTGTCCGGCAGAAGCACGGAAACCGTAAAGATCCGGTCACGCAGCACGAGTCCCTGCTGTACCACCGAGGACATCGTAATCACGTCCATATTGCCGCCGCTTAGGATGGAAACAATCTTTTTCTTCTTCACGTCAAGATGTTTTAATGCCGCTACGGTGAGCAGCCCGGAGTTCTCGACGATCATCTTATGATTTTCTACCATATCGAGAAACGCCACGACAAGCTCTTCATCTTCTACGGTGATAATATCATCCAAATTCTGACTCACATACGGAAAAATATTCGTACCAGGCGTTTTCACTGCCGTGCCGTCGGCAATCGTGCTCACACGATCGAGCGTCATCACTTTGCCTGCACGTATAGATTCCTGCATACAGTTTGCCCCTGCAGGCTCTACGCCGATCACCTTGATCTTGGGATTCAACAGTTTTGCCAGAGTGGAGACGCCAGTAGCAAGTCCGCCGCCGCCGACAGGCACCAGAATATAATCGACAAGCGGAAGTTCTTTGATGATCTCCATGGCGATCGTCCCCTGTCCGCATGCCACATCCAGATCGTCAAAAGGATGTACAAACGTATACCCGTTCTCCTCCGCCAGCTTACAGGCATAAGCGCAGGCTTCGTCGTATACATCCCCATAAAGTATCACTTCCGCCCCGTAACTTTTGGTACGGTTTACCTTGATAAGTGGCGTGGTCGTAGGCATCACGATCACGGCTTTCACCCCGTAACACTTTGCTGCGTAGGCAACGCCCTGCGCATGGTTTCCCGCCGATGCGGTGATCAAACCTTTCTCGCGCTCTTCCTCTGACAAAGTGCTGATCTTGTAGTATGCTCCTCTGAGTTTATATGCTCCCGTCAACTGCATGTTCTCCGGCTTCAAATAGACTTTATTGCCTGTCTGTGCACTAAAGTAATCGCTGTATACCAGTTTCGTCTCTGAGGCAACTTCTTTGACAACCTCGTATGCCTCCTCAAATTTATCCAATGAGAGTTCTTTCATAAATTTATCCCTATTCCTTTCCCAGCTCCGCAGACTGTACGCCTGTATTCTCTTTCTCCCAGTCAAACAATGCATCCACAAACTGATCTGCGTCAAACTTCTGCAAGTCATCGATCGTCTCGCCTACTCCGATATATTTCACCGGAATCTGCAGTTCTGACTGGATTGCCACCGCAATACCGCCTTTCGCCGTACCGTCCATCTTCGTCAATATGATACCCGTCAGATCCGCCACTTCCCCAAATTCCTTCGCCTGCTGGAGTGCATTCTGTCCGGTCGTTGCATCCAATACCACGAGATTCTCCCTGTGTGCATCGGGAAACTCTTTGTCGATGATACGGTTGATCTTCTTAAGTTCTTCCATCAGATTCTTCTTATTGTGCAGCCGCCCCGCCGTATCGCATAAGAGCACGTCCACACCCCGCGCCCTGGCCGCATTCACCGCATCATAGATCACGCTGGCAGGGTCGGAACCTTCGCTGCCTCCGATCATGTCCACGCCCGCACGGTTCGCCCACTCGCCAAGCTGTTCCCCCGCCGCCGCACGGAACGTATCCGCCGCCGCGAGAAGGACTTTTCTTCCCTGCGCTTTCAGCTTGCCTGCAAGTTTGCCGACCGTGGTGGTCTTTCCCACTCCATTGACGCCGATCACCAGCACGATCGACTGTTTGCTCTCAAAATCATACGCCGTCTCTTCGACCTGCATCTGCTCTTTGATATTCTGAATCAAAAACTCTTTACAATCTGCCGGCTCCTTAATATGATTCTCTTTTACCTGTTCCCGCAGCTTCTCAAGAATTTCCTCGGTGGATTTCACACCGATATCGCCCATGATAAGAATCTCTTCCAACTCCTCATAGAAATCCTCATCAATCTTGGAAAACCCGCCGAATACCGCGTCGATCCCGTGTACGATATTATTTCTTGTCTTGCTTAACCCTTCTTTTAACCTGCTGAAAAATCCTTTTTTTTCTTCACTCATCAGTCATCCAATTCCTTATCAATCAAATTAACGCTCACAAGCGTCGATACACCCTTCTCCTGCATGGTGATACCGTAAAGCCGGTCCGCCTTCTCCATCGTACCACGCCTGTGGGTGATTACAATAAACTGTGTATTCTTCGTCAGTTTATGCAGGTATTTTGCAAATCTTCCCACATTGCTCTCGTCAAGCGCCGCCTCGATCTCGTCAAGCAGACAGAACGGCGACGGCTTCAAGTTCTGGATCGCGAAGAGCAGACAGATGGCAGTCAGTGATTTCTCCCCGCCGGACATCTGCATCATATTCACTAACTTTTTCCCCGGCGGCTGTGCAATAATGCGTATTCCCGCCTCCAGCACGTCCTCTTCCTCGATCAGTTCCAGCGTTCCCTTTCCGCCGCCAAACAATTCCTTGAATACCTTATCAAACTCTCTGTTAATCTCCGCAAACTTCTCATTGAACTGCTTTCGCATGGAAGTATCCAATTCTCCAATAATGTCAAGCAATGTTTTCTCGGCTTCTACCAGATCGTCATGCTGAGTCTTTAAAAACGTGTAACGCTCCATCAGATTCTTGTAGTCCTCGATGGCATTGACGTTGACATCCCCCAATTTCCTGATCGCATCCTTGAGGGCGGTGATCTCTTTTTTCATGGACGGCAGATCATTCATCGTATCGTCCTTCAAAGATTCCGCGTCAGACAACGTGATCTCATACTCATCCCACATATAATTGATCTGGGATTCGATGGACTCTTCCATCCGCTCCTTCTGACTGCCTAACCGGTACACTTCCTTGTCCAACGCAGTCATGCGCTCCGACAGCTCTTCCCTCGATGCAAAAAAGTTCTTCTGTTTCGCTGACAGCTCTTCCTTTGCCGCCGTGTCTTCCTGTAATTTCAAGGACGCGTCGTTCTGTGCCGTGTAAGAAGAAGCGATCGTCTTCTCGATCTCCAAGATGCTCTCTTTCTTGCGCTCTACTTCCTCCTTGCCGAGATGCAGACCTTCCTTCACCTCGTTTAACTCCGCCGTATGTCTGGAAAGCTCGCCTTCCACACGTTCCAGATTTTGCCGCTGGAAATCTTCCTTCTGGCGCATTTTCTCGACTTCCACATCCCACTCGGACACTTTGGCGGACTGGGCGGATTCCTCAGTGCGCTCCATTTCCAACTGTTTCTGAAACTCTGTTATCTGCGCTCCCACACTTTTTTCCAAGGCTTCCGAGTCTTCCAATTCTCTGGCAATCTCGTCTTTGCTTACCTGAATCTCTTTGATCTGGAGTTCGATATCCTGTTCCTCGTTCTTTAACTCTCCAAACCCTTCCTCCGTCTCGCTCTTCTTGTCCCTCGCCTGCATCACATTCATTCTGGCGGTATTCTGTTCGATGAACCTGCGCTGTAACTGCCCTTTGATGTCTTCAATATCCAGACGGAGCTTATTGCGTCGCCGCTTCGTCTCCTCAATATCATTGAGAAGCTGATCCACATCCATGACGTACTGCTTTACTTTTTTTTCTAATTCCTCCATCTCCCGTCGTCTTCCTAAAAGATTGGAGTTATTCTTAAACGCGCCGCCGCTGATGGCTCCGCCGGGCACAAGCAGTTCACCCTCTAGCGTGACCATACGGATACTATAGCCAAACTTTCTTGCGATCTTCACGGCATGGTCCACATTGTCGATGACGACGATACGCCCTAACATCGCTTTGGCGACATTACGGTATTTCTTGTCGATCTTGACCAGCTCATCCGCCATGCCGATAACGCCCTCTTCTTTCAGCGCCCCCGGATTCTTGAACTCCTGCGGATGGGTAATGCTCGTGAGCGGCAGGAACGTGGCGCGTCCGGCTTTCGTCTTCTTTAAATAGCCGATCATCCGTTTTGCCGTCTCCTCGTCCTCCGTGACAATATTCTGGATATTGCCGCCAAGAGCTGTCTCGATTGCCGTCTCATATTTCGCATCCGCCTGAATGATATCCGCCATGACGCCGATGATGCCTTTCTCCTGCCCTTTGCGTTCCATGACTGCCTTGACGCTGCCACCATAACCTTCATAGCGTTCTGTCAGATTCGCCAACGCTTCTAACTTGGACTTCTCCTGATGGTATAACACCTGTGTGTCGCGCAGCTTCTGATCCCTGCCGGCAAGCTCTTCCCTCATTCCGGCAAGTTTCTCCTCCATCGTCTCCTGCTTCTCATTCAACTCGCGGATTACAACGTTGACTGCCTCAAATTCCTCCTCCAGTTTCTTAATATTCTCCGTCTGTTCCGCCTCGTCGGATTTGGCACGCAGCAGTCTGGAATTTAACTCTGCCTTGCGGATATTGATCTGCTCTAACATGGTGTCATAACGCCCCAGCTTCGACTTGATCGTAGCGCGGTTATTGAGGGCGTCTATGATCGTGTTCTTGCCGCTCTCAATATGATTATTAAGCTCTTCAATCCGGCTCTGGGTTTCCTCTAACAACCGTCTCTCTTCATCCCTCGCCTGCTTAAGCTGCTCTAACTTCGCATCCGTCTCACTCTTCTGCGCAAGGATCTTATTCTTCTCCGCCGTGCGCTCATCGATCTGTTCCTGAATGCTTCGGATTCGATTCCGTAAATGTTCTTCGTTCCCCTCGGCGGAATGGATCTGTTCTTTCAAAACGTTGATCTCGCCTTCCAGTTTCGACCGCATAACGCCGGTGTCCGTCAGCGTCGCCCTCGCCTCCTCGATCTCCTGATCTAAAAGCTCGATCCGGCTCTCGATCTGCTCATACTCTTCCTTGATCCGCTCATACTTCTGTCTGGTATCCTCAAGATCATCATTCGCGATATGTAACTTTCCTTCCGCTTCTGCAAGCTGCTGCCTTACACGCACATTCTCCAAGAGAAAGACATTTACATCGAGAGTCTTTAACTCCTCCTTTTTCCTCAAATAAACTCTTGCTTTCTCAGACTGCTTCTCCAGCGGTCCGATCTGGTTTTCGAGTTCAGCGAGAATATCGTTGACGCGGACAAGATTCTGCTTCTCGTCCTCCAACTTTTTCTGCGCCGCATACTTTCTGCGCTTAAACTTGACGATACCTGCTGCCTCGTCGAATAACTCCCTTCTCTCCTCCGGCTTGCCGCTCAAGATCTTGTCGATCTGACCCTGCCCGATGATCGAATATCCTTCCTTGCCGATACCCGTATCGTAAAACAATTCATTGACATCTTTCAGACGGCATATGGCTCCGTTGATCATATATTCGCTCTCACCGGAACGGTACAGCCTGCGGGAGACCGTCACCTCGTCATAATCGATCGCAAGCTGATGATCCGTATTGTCCAGCGTGATCGCCACATAAGCATATCCTAAAGGCTTGCGCATCTCCGTCCCCGAAAAGATCACATCCTGCATGCTTGCCCCTCTGAGTTGTTTGATTCGTTGTTCGCCAAGCACCCATCTGACGGCATCCGCCACGTTGCTCTTACCAGAGCCGTTCGGTCCTACAATGCCAGTGATCCCATTATGGAACTTAAAATTGATTTTATTTGCAAAAGATTTGAATCCATGCACCTCAATGCTTTTTAAATACATATTGTACCTCTTTATGACTATTCTCTGCCTTTCCTTCTAAGTAGAGCTGCATATGCCGCTTTCTGTTCGGCAGCTTTCTTGGAATGTCCTGATCCGCTTCCAATCCGCACATCATCAATCAGCACGTCCACCACAAAAGTCTTGTCATGCTCCGGTCCGTCCTCGCGCAAAAGTTCATAGTGGAGCGCCCCCCTGTTCTCCTTCTGCACTTCTTCCTGCAAAATGGTTTTCGCATCGTAGAATAATTGTTTGTGCTCAAGATCTGACAAGATGATGCGCCCGATAAAAGCCCGCGCCTCATCGATCCCGCTGTCCAGATAGATTGCACCGATCACCGCTTCCATGACATCCGATATGATAGAATCCCGGTTTCTTCCCCCGGTAGCTTCCTCCCCTTTACCGAGAAGGATGTATGCTTCCAACCCGATTTGCCTGGCGCAGAATGCCAAGGCTGGCTCACAGACAATCGATGAACGAAATTTCGTCATTTTTCCTTCCGTCATATCCGGGTGATTCCGGTAGATATAGTCACTGCTTGCCAGCTCCAACACCGCGTCGCCCAGAAATTCCAGACGCTCATAATCCCCCGTCCTGTTGATCTTCTGTTCATTGGCGTGGGAACTGTGCGTCAACGCCTGCTTTAGCAGCATCTTATCCCGAAACCGATATCCGATTTTTTCTTCTAGTTTCTCCATTTTCCCTTCTGGCATGAGAATCCTCCACATAGAAAAACCCTTTCTTGCAAAAAAGGGTTTCCTTGCTTTCTTTATGACATAGAATTTTGGATCAGTGCGACCGCTTCACTCACCGTTGTAATATGCTCCACCTTATCCACCGGAATCTCTATCTCAAAGGCTTCTTCAATCCCCATAATGATCTGAAATACATCCAGCGAATCTGCTCCAAGGTCTTCTGTGAAAGTCGTTTCCATTGTCACCTCGTTGGGATCGACATTCAGCACGTCCGCTATCACTTCTCTTAATTTATCAAATTCCATGTTCACAGCTACCCCTTTCGTTTTATCTATTGTTCTACTTATCTTCCCCGGATACAGCTTCTTCCGTCAGGATCATCTCCCTGATCTTTTCATTGATCTTCTGCTCCTTAAAGGTGATACACTGTAAAATAGAATTTTTGATCTCGATTGATTTGGAACTGCCGTGAGTCTTCACCACCAGCCCCTTCAAGCCAAGCAACGGCGCACCGCCATACTGCTCTAAGTCAAACGCTTTCAAAGTCTGTTTCAACGCCGGTTTCACGAGAAGCGCGCCGATCTTGCTCCGAAGGCTCGTCATCATGCCTGCTTTCACTTTCTTGATGAGCGTAGCCCCGACGCCCTCATAGGTCTTTAAGATCACATTGCCCACAAAAGCCTCACACACAACCACATCCGCTGCGCCCGCAGGGATATCCCTCGCCTCCACGCTGCCGATAAAATTAATGTCCGGACAATTTTTCAGAAGAGGAAACGTTTCCTTGACAAGCGCGTTGCCTTTCTCCTCCTCCGCACCGATATTCACAATCCCTACTTTCGGGTTCTTAACTCCCATAACATGTTCCATGTAAACAGAACCCATCTTGGCAAACTGCACCAAATGAGACGGTCTGGCATCCACGTTCGCGCCGCAGTCAATCAGAAGCGCGCAGCCTGTTTCCGTGGGAATAAGCGGTGCAAGAGGCGGTCTCTCCACGCCCTTGATGCGCCCTACGATAACTTGTCCGCCCACGAGGGTAGCCCCTGTGCTTCCTGCGGAGACAAAGGCGTCGCAGGTGCCGTCTTTCACGAGATTTAACGCCTTGACAAGAGAGGAATCTTTCTTCTTGCGGATTGCCATGACAGGCGGTTCTGCTGTCTCAATGATTTCGGATGCCGGGACGATCTCCATCTGTTCCTTCTGGTATGTGTACCCGGACAGCTCCTTCGTAAGCACATCCTCTTGTCCTACCAGATATATCTTGACTTTATGACTTTCATTGACGGCTTCCACCGCGCCCTTGACAATCTCTGCCGGAGCGTTGTCGCCGCCCATCGCATCCACTGCTACTTTGACAAATTCGCCCATATCAATCATTTACCCTTTTCTAAACCTGCGAGATTCGCGTAAAATTTCCTATCGCATAAAATATTACATACTAATATATTAATATACTAAACATGCCTGTAAAAATCAAGTTAAAATGAGCTTGAGTCTCCGCAGTTATTTTCTATACACCCCTGCAAACAGTAAGTTGTCTGTTTAACAAACTGGAATTTATTTTATCGCAAGCTCCAAATCCATTGTATAATACACTGTCATGGTTCCACCATTGTCCACTATGGCATGAAAAATTCCTTCAAACAGCTTTTCGCGGACGACTGA
>JAMPGN010000112.1 GCA_023663915.1 Eubacterium sp.
CATCCATGCGCGATTCGGGCTTTTCGGGACATCCATGTCCCGAAATTGCTATTTCCTAGACGGAATACTAAGAAAATCTCAGTCTCCTACACAAGACAACTGCGTGAACTTTTTGTACAATCTGCCAGCTAAAGTTTATCGATAGAGCTTTGGGTATCCGAATCCCGGAACATAAACAAATTGGTTGCGCACAGTCATATGTATTAAAATATATGGTGTTAGTCAGCATCTGGGTCGGTGGACATATTTTCAGTTTGCCAACCTGCATAAATACTGATCCACTCATAGTCGAAATACTATCACCGCCCCATTTATTGACTAACACCAAATATATCATAGAACACAGAGGAGCAGAAACATGAGTATACAATTTGCAGATCGTATGAAGGATTATGAGGCAGGAATTTTTCAGGTATTGAATGAGAAGAAGGCAGAGGCGGAGAAGCAGGGCAAAAAGATTTATAACCTCTCTGTCGGTACGCCGGATTTTCCACCGGCGGAGCATGTGATGAATGCGGTTGTCGAGGCGGCAAAAAAGCCGGAAAATTATAAGTATGCGCTGATTGACATGCCGGAATTGATCGAGGCGGTACAGAAACGGTATGAGAAGCGGTATGGCGTATCCTTGGAGGCAGATGAGATTATGTCCGTGTATGGTTCCCAGGAAGGGATATCGCATATCTGTCTGACGCTCTGCAATCCAGGCGATGTGGTGCTAGTCCCCAATCCAGGTTATCCGATCTTCGGGATCGGACCGTCTCTTGGGGGCGCGGAAATAGCGACCTATGATCTGACGGAGGAAAATCATTATCTGCCTGATCTCGACAGAATGGATGAGACATTGCTTGCACGTACCAAGTGCATGATTGTTTCCTATCCCTTAAATCCGGTATGTAAGGCGGCACCTGACGATTTCTATGAGAAGCTGATTCCATGGGCGATCAAGCATAACATTGTAATTATCCATGACAACGCTTACTCGGATATCATTTACGACGGCAGGGTAGGGAAATCCATCTTGAGGGTGCCCGATGCAAAGAAAATTGCGGTAGAGTTTTATTCGCTGTCTAAGTCTTATAATTACACGGGAGCGAGAGTCAGCTTTTTGACCGGAAACCGGGAGATCGTGGCGCATTTTAAAAGGCTTCGTTCCCAGATCGATTACGGGACCTATCTTCCGGTGCAATACGGCGCGGTGGCGGCGCTTAACGGTTCTGACCAGATGGTCAAAGACCGGTGCGTGGAGTATCAGAAGAGAAGGGACGCGCTCTGCGGCGGCTTAAGGGATATCGGCTGGAAGATGGAGGACAGCGAGGGGACAATGTTTGCCTGGGCGAAGATTCCAGAAGGGTACACGGATGATGTGGCTTTCGTCATGGAGTTGGTGGAGAAGACGGGAGTTTTGTGTACGCCGGGAAGCAGTTTCGGCTCTCTTGGCAGCGGACATGTACGTTTTGCACTCACTGTGCCGGTAGAGACGATCCAAGAGGCAATCGATGCGATTGCGCACTCCGGTATGGTTAAACCTTAAAAGTCAATAGTTTTTTTGGAAAAATCCAGGTGCAGGGAAAACTTTGGGATATGTCACAAAAAGGCATATCCCTTTTTGTTAGTTTTTGTAAAAGAGTTATCATTGACAGAACGTGTCCCCTATCTTATACTAAATTCAAACCACAAAATATAGTAGATTTATGTCAACCAATACTATATTTTGTGCATTTTCTTGTATAAAAAGTTGTATTACATGTATGAAATCTAAGAGGATTTCTTTGGTATTTATTCCCGCGAGCAACGAGTCAAGTGGCTTACTAAAAACCAACCAAAGTTGGTTTAGACATTTGAAGACTGCTGCGAGGGTCAATGCCCGTATGCTTGCATCGGGGTTGTTGACTAGTATAGAAATGTTATTTACGCCAGATACCACGGAGGGGGAGAATTGAATGAGCAGTATATTTGAAACAGATCATGCAGTTGACGAGAATTACGGAGAGCAGTATCAACCGGATGGTGTTGTCAAAGTCATCAAGAAGGACGGCAGTCTGGAGAATTTTAATGTGCAGAAAGTAATTGACGCGGTAGGGAAGAGTGCGTACCGTGCACTGACCAAGTTCACGGAGGAGGAGAAATGTCATATCTGTCAGACGGTGGTCGATAAGGTCAACGAAATGGGGGAAGAGAAAATTCCGATCCAGATCATGCACAATATCGTTGAGAGTGCATTGGAAGATGTGAAACCGATTGTAGCAAAGAGTTACCGGGATTATCGTAATTATAAGCAGGATTTTGTGAGAATGATGGATGATGTCTATAAGAAGAGCCAGTCCATTATGTATATCGGGGATAAGGAGAACGCTAATACGGACAGCGCCCTTGTTTCCACGAAGAGAAGTTTGATATTTAACCAGTTTAACAAGGAACTGTACCAGAAATTTTTCATGACCACGGAGGAGATACAGGCATGCCGCGACGGCTATCTGTATGTCCATGATATGTCAGCGAGACGCGACACAATGAACTGTTGTCTGTTCAATGTCGCTGAAGTGCTGAGCGGTGGCTTTGAGATGGGGAATATCTGGTATAATGAGCCGAAGACGTTAGACGTGGCGTTTGATGTGATCGGAGATATCGTATTGAGCGCGGCAAGTCAGCAGTACGGCGGTTTTACGGTGCCGGAAGTGGATAAGATCTTAGAGCCTTATGCGGAGAAATCCTATAAGCGCGATGTCGAGAAGTATCTCAGACTAGGCATTGCGAGGGAGACTGCCGAGGCAGAGGCTTTGGCAGATGTCACGAAAGAGTTTGAGCAAGGATTCCAGGGATGGGAGTATAAATTCAATACGGTGGCGAGCAGCCGGGGAGATTACCCTTTTATCACCGTGACGGCGGGCATAGGAACCGGAAGGTTTGCGAAGATGGCAACCATCGTTATGTTGAACGTGCGCCGCAAGGGACAGGGGAAGAAAGAATGTAAGAAACCGGTGCTTTTTCCTAAGATTGTCTTCCTCTATGACGAGAATTTACACGGTCCGGGCAAGGAGTTAGAGGAGGTTTTTGAGGCAGGCGTCAAATGTTCGGCAAAGACGATGTATCCGGACTGGCTCAGCCTTACCGGTAAGGGATATATTGCGAGTATGTACAAGCAGTACGGCAAAGTGATCTCGCCCATGGGGTGCAGGGCTTTCCTCTCGCCGTGGTATGAGAGGGGTGGAATGCATCCGGCAGATGAGGAAGATAGTCCGGTGTTTGTCGGCAGATTCAATATCGGTGTCGTGTCGCTGCATCTTCCGATGATCTTAGCGAAATCCCGTCAGGAGAGCAGAGATTTTTATGAAGTGCTGGACTATTATCTGAACCTGATCAGACGGCTGCATATCAGGACATATGCTTATCTGGGGGAAATGCGTGCCTCTACCAATCCGCTGGCATACTGCGAGGGCGGATTCCTGGGCGGGCATCTTGACCTTCATGATAAAATCAAACCGATCTTAAAGACGGCGACGGCGAGTTTCGGTATTACCGCTTTTAACGAGCTTCAAGAGCTTTATAACGGCAAATCGCTTGTGGAAGACGGCGCGTTTGCACTGGAAGTATTGGAGCATATTAACAATAAGATCAACGAGTTTAAGGAAGAGGATGGAAACCTCTATGCGATCTACGGAACGCCTGCGGAGAATCTGTGCGGTCTTCAAGTCAAGCAGTTTCGGGCGAAATACGGTATCGTCGAGGGCGTTTCTGACCGGGAATACGTTTCCAACAGTTTTCATTGCCATGTGACGGAAGATATCACGCCGATTGAGAAGCAGGATTTAGAATACCGTTTCTGGGAGCTTGCCAACGGCGGTAAGATACAGTATGTAAAATATCCCATTGATTATAATATGGATGCGATCAAGACGCTGATTCGCCGCGCTATGGATATGGGGTTCTATGAGGGCGTCAATCTGTCCTTGGCATACTGTGACGACTGTGGGCATCAAGAACTTGAGATGGATGTCTGCCCGGTATGCGGCAGCCGCAATCTGACGAAGATCGATCGTATGAATGGATATCTGGCTTATTCCCGTGTGCATGGGGATACTAGATTAAGTGAAGCGAAGATGGCGGAGATCGCAGAAAGGAAAAGTATGTAATGAGATATCACAATATAACGAAAGACGATATGCTTAACGGCGATGGTCTGCGTGTAGTCCTGTGGGTTGCCGGCTGTACACACTGCTGTAAGGAATGTCAGAATCCCGTCACATGGGACCCTGACGGCGGAATTTTGTTTGACGATGCCGCAAGACAGGAAATCTTTGACCAGTTGGAGAAACCGTATATCCAAGGCATTACTTTTTCGGGCGGAGACCCGCTGCATTCGGCTAATCGTCTGGAGGTTCGGGAGTTGATGGAGGAAATTAAACAGAAATACCCCGATAAGACGATTTGGCTCTATACAGGGGATAGCTGGGAAGATATTTTACATTATCCGATTATGAAGTATGTAGATGTGCTGGTGGACGGGGAGTTTCAGGTTGACTTAAAAGACACGAAATTATTCTGGAAGGGAAGCAGCAACCAGAGGGTGATCGACGTTCAGGCAAGTTTAGCGCAGAGTGGTACTACACATCCCGTTTTGCACTGTGAAAACTATGCATAGAAAAAAACGAGCTACGCTCGTTTGCGAGATTATGAGTATTCCTAGAGATGCTCTGCATCTTAAGAAAACTCGTCGCGAACTCGAAATTTGCCGAGAAAAAGAGGATAGTAAGATTTGGAAACGATCAAGATCAAATATTTTACGGATAAAATAGACAAACTGACTTATATTGATGGCAAGTCCGACTGGATTGACCTGCGCGCGGCGGAGGAGATTCAATTAAAAGCGGGAGAGTTTAAACTGATACCGTTAGGCGTTGCCATGGAACTGCCCGAAGGCTATGAGGCGCATGTAGTACCCCGCAGTTCCACGTTCAAGAATTATGGCATTATTCAGACCAATCACCAAGGTGTGATCGACCGCTCCTACTGCGGCGACAATGATCAGTGGTTTATGCCGGTATACGCCGTGCGGGATACAGAGATTCATGTAAACGACAGAATATGTCAGTTCCGCATTATGAGAAACCAGCCGAAGATCGTTTTTGATGAGGTAGAACACCTCGACCATGCGGATCGCGGCGGGCATGGGAGTACCGGGAAACAATGATTTATGAATAAAACGACTCCTTCCAAGACATACTATGGGAAATAATGATGAAATCTTGGAAGGAGTTTTTTCAGTGAATAAAAGGGAACAAGATTACAACAGTAAAATGACCACATCTTTACAACAGACGATGTCTTACATGAATGAACATATGGCGCCGGATACCAGCTTCGACATCGTTTACCGCGTTATAGAAGTGGGTGGCAGGCAGGCGTGCATCTATTTTATAGATGGATTCTGCAAAGACGAATTGATGATGAAGATTTTGCAGTATTTCATCGACCTTAAGCCGGCGGATATGCCGGAAAATGTTCATGAGATGGCGAAGAAGGCAACGCCCTATGTGGAAGTAGACTTAAAAGACTCATGGAACGAGATTTTATACAGTGTTCTTTCCGGTGTGTTTGCGCTGTTTATCGACGGTTATGACAGGTGCATCCTCATCGATTCCAGAACTTATCCCGCGCGAGGCGTGGAAGAGCCGGACAAGGACAAGACGCTGCGCGGTTCCAAGGACGGGTTTGTGGAGACGATCGTCTTCAACACGGCGCTTATCAGAAGACGTATCCGGAGCACACAGCTTCGCATGGAAATGATGAATGCGGGTAAGAGTTCACAGACAGATATTGTATTATGTTATATGGATAACCGGGTGGACCATAAATTCCTTGATAAAGTTAAGAAGCGCATCGAGGAGATTCAGGTTGACGCACTGACGATGAATCAGGAAAGTCTGGCGGAATGCCTCTATCAGCGCAAATGGTATAATCCTTTTCCGAAATTCAAGTTTACTGAGAGACCCGATGTGGCGGCAGCTCAAGTGCTGGAAGGAGATATTGTCATACTGGTTGACAATTCGCCGTCGGCGATGATCGTGCCGACATCGATCTTTGATATCGTGGAGGAGGCGGATGACTATTATTTTCCACCGATCACCGGAACTTATCTGCGGCTTTCAAGATTTATCATCTCGATACTGACTTATATCATGACGCCGACGTTTCTGCTTCTTATGCAGAATCCGGACTGGATACCGGAGTCATTTCGCTTCATTATGCTAAAAGAGGAGTCGAATATACCGCTGATTGCCCAATTCCTCATATTAGAGCTGGCGATCGACGGCTTGAAACTGGCGGCAGTCAACACACCGAATATGCTCAGTACGCCTCTCAGTGTGATGGCGGCATTGGTGCTTGGCGAATTTTCGGTAAATAGTGGCTGGTTCAACGCGGAGGTTATGCTCTACATGGCTTTTGTCGCAATCGCTAACTATACACAGCAGAATTACGAGCTGGGTTATGCCTTAAAATTCATGAGGATCATCAATTTAATTCTGACTGCGATCTTTGGTCTGTATGGTTATATCGCAGCGATCCTAATTTTCATATTGTCGATTGTTTGCAATAAGACATTATCGGACAAAAGCTATATTTATCCGCTTTTTCCCCTCAATCCGAAACAGCTTGCCAAAAGACTTTTACGGTTACGCTTGCCGGAAGCTAAAAAATGAATATAGGTTAAGCAGATAAAAAATTAAAAATTTATTTTGACTTGTTTTTTATGAAATACAATAATAGAATAAGGGCGAAAGAGTATAATGCTTTTTGTATGCTCATGGATAGGCGGTTGACTTCATGGGTTAGAATATTTACAATGGTATATGGTGTGCGCAGGCAGGGTCATAGTTTGAACAGAACACTTTTCTGAATAAATATCTGTCTGCGCTGCAATGCGCAAGCGATGAAGAAGCGGAAGGCGGGGATTCTGCTTACTGATATGGAGGAAAATGATAGATGTTGTCGATCAATCAATCGGCTCAGCCGATTTTATTTTTAACTCCTGTTTTTAAACAGACAATATGGGGTGGAGACCGCCTCGGCAAAGACTGGCATTATGAGATTCCCGGAAGCGATACGGGGGAATGCTGGGCAGTCAGTGCGCATCCCAATGGGGAGTGCACGATTAGGGAAGGCGTGTACAAAGGCGAGACGCTTTCGGGATTGTGGGAAAAGCATCCGGAACTTTTCGGAAATACCAGACAGGATCGTTTCCCGCTGCTTGTCAAAATCATTGATGCCAGAACAGATTTAAGCATTCAGGTACATCCAGACGATACATATGCCAAAGCCAATGAAAACGGTTCCCTCGGTAAGACGGAATGTTGGTATGTTCTGGACTGCGACGAGGATTCTCGTCTGGTGGTCGGGCACAATGCAATGAATAAAGAAGAACTTGCGGATATGATCCATGGCGGCAGATGGGGAGAACTGGTTCGGGAGATTCCTGTGAAAAAGGGTGATTTTATCCGGATTGATCCCGGCACGGTACATGCGGTCAAAGGCGGGATTATGGTTCTGGAGATCCAGCAGAACAGTGACATTACTTACCGTGTTTATGACTATGGCAGGCTGACGGACGGCAAGCCCAGAGAACTTCATATCGATAAAAGCATGGACGTGATTACCGTTCCCGCAAAGCCGATAGAAGAGAGTGTTGTCAAGGTGGGAGAACTGCCTGCTGATCGGATGAATCTGGTGGTTGCGTGTGATTACTATAAAGTTTGGAAATTGGATGTGACCAGACCGATTACCTTCGAGCAGAAATATCCGTTTCTCATCATGAGCGTGGTAGAGGGAAAAGGGATGGTCAATGGTCAGACGATCGCGAAAGGGGATCATTTTATCCTGCCAAGCGGCTGCGGCGGGATTAAATTGCAGGGCAATATGCAGTTGATTGCATCATCAATATAGTGGGGCAGGCTTTATGTAAGAAGTTAGATTTAATTGTTTTTTTGTCAAAATGCAGATTATAATTATGGCAAAGCAGCTTATGTATGGTATAATCGATATCAGCAGAGGATTATATGTGAAATGGAATTATTAAAAAATATAGAGTTAAACAGAGATATTGTAGAAAAAATAAAAATAGAAGCGCCTGATATGATTAAGGAGTTTATGGAGAAAGACCTTGTAAAAATGATCTTATATGGTTCGTGTGCCAGAGGGGATTTTAAAGAGTATTCGGATGTGGATATAGCTCTTCTTATCAAAGGGAGTCGCACGGATTCGTGGAAATATAGTGACAGAATAGATGAAGTTGCCACGGAACTTGCACTGAAATATTTTGCAATCGTAAACTTCGTTCTCCTTCCATATGATGAATTTGAGGAAAAAAAGGGCTGGTATGGTTACTTCAAAAATATCGAAAAGGAAGGTGTAAAACTGTATGGATGAAAATTATTACGATTCTTTGGTCACAGTACGATTCGAAAGGGCGAAGGAATTGTATTGTGAAGCAGTTGAATTGGTAAATATGGATTCCTATAAGTCTGCAAATAATAGAGCTTTTTATGCAATCGAAAAATGTATAAAAGCTCTTTTGGCGACACGTCAGATAGATGTAGAAACGCATAATGGTGCAGTATCGCAGTTTAATCTTCTTTTTATACATCAAGAAGATACTTTTTTTACAAGGAATGATTATCAAAAAATCGCGAAGGCTGATCGGATAAGAAGTGCATCAGATTATGATGATTTTTATATTGTGAATAAAGATGAAACGAAAGAACTTCTTGAGTTCGTCAAAGATTTCCTGGAAAAGACAGAAAAATATATTCAGAAAACAATATGATATAGGTGGATTTTATGATTGGAGGCAGCCATATGGAGAGGAAATTTATTTACGATGAGGACACCGCCCTCGTGGAAACACTAAGCGGAAAAGTACGCGGATATTTCTATGACGACATCTACATATTTAAAGGAATCCCTTATGCGAAGGCGAAGCGTTTTCATGCGTCGGAGCCGGTAGAACCGTGGGAAGATGTGTTTCAAGCCACAAGCTACGGCTATGTATGCCCGCTTTTAGAATTGCCAAAGCCGAACGGGGAATTGCTGGTGCCTCACCGTTACTGGGTCATGAATGAGGACTGCCAGAATCTGAATATATGGACACCTGGCTTAGACGGGAAGAAACGCCCTGTTATGGTATGGCTGCACGGCGGCGGATTCACCGATGGCTCTTCGATCGAGCAGATCGCCTACGAAGGCGGGAATATGTGTAAATGCGGGCAGGTTGTTGTGGTGTCCGTGAACCACAGGCTGAATATACTGGGTTATTGCGACCTTTCTCCTTTCGGGGAAGAATATGCAAATTCCGGAAACGCAGGAACGGATGATCTCATAGCGGCTTTGAAATGGCTGCATGACAATATTGAGAAATTTGGCGGCGATCCGGAGAATGTAACCATCTTTGGTCAGTCCGGCGGCGGCGCGAAGGTGACGACCTTGATGCAGACGCCTGCGGCGGACGGGCTATATGCCAAGGGAATCAATATGAGCGGCGTGATCGGTGAATCTTTGCTTAGTGACGGACAAGGCACTGGAGAAAAATTAGGTCATGCTCTTATGGAAGAACTTAAGGCTGCCGACGTGAAGGCTCTTGAGACCGTTCCTTATGATGCATTGGCGGCGGCGTATCATAAAGTAATGCCTGCACTTAGGAAAGCAGGGGAGTATGTGGGCGGAACACCGTATGTAAATGCTTTTTATAAGGGAGAACCGGTTAGGAATGGTTTCCGCAAAGAGACGGCAGATATACCGTTAATGGTTGGCAGCGTGTTCGGGGAATTTGCATCTTTTGCGCCTACATCTTACAAAAAGTCCAAGCTGACGACAGAAGACGGCATCCATATTGTAGAACAGGCGCTAGGAAAAGAAAATGCGAAAGAGCTGGTCGGGCTGTTCCGGAATGCTTATCCGGAGCGCAACCCGGTGGATCTCATGACAATGGATTTTATCTTTCGGATGCCGGAGATAAACTATATTAGGGAGAGAAGCAGATGCAGCGGAAAAGTGTGGTCGTATTTATTCAATCTGGATATGAACCTTGACGGTGGACGCACGCCATGGCACTGTGCGGATATCCCATATTTCTTCCACAATACGCAATACGCGCCTTACACACAGGAGGCGGGTGTTACGGAGCGCGTGGAGAAATTGATTTTTGATTCTGTCATGGCTTTTGCCAGAACAGGAAATCCGGAAAACCCGGAAGTTCCAAAGTGGGCTGCATGTACACCGGAGAAAGAGTCTACGCTTGTGATCGGTAAGGAAACAAAAGTGCGTGAGAATTTCGACCACGAACTGATCCCGGCGCTTGAAAAATGTATGAAACCTATATATGCCGCAAATATGGAAAAGCAGATGAAAAATGTACAGCACTAAGATTCAACACTAGAGAAAGCGAATTTTTGTATGAAAGAGGTTTATCGGCTGGCTTTAACATCTTGTGAAATTTTAGGATAATGTAAACTAGAACTTGCCTTTCCTATACAAAGAATGGTAAAATATAGATAAATATATCAGTAAAGAGAAGATATATGTAACGGACGTGCTGTTTTGGACAGTTTATGACAGGGGAAGGAGATTATACTATGGGAGTTGGAAGCGTAACATCAACAGCATCAATGAACAGTATGTCAAACCTGCAGACAGCAATGGCAGGTTCCACAGATGTAAAGAGTAAGAACATTCAGAATGAGATTGATGATATACAGCAGCAGATGCAGAAGTTATCTTCACAAGAAGAACTTTCCGCTGACGAAAAGGCGGATGAAAGAAAGAAGCTGCAGAAAGAGATGTCAAATCTCAATACGGAGTTAGAACGGCATCAGGAAGAGTTTCTCAGGGCACAGAAGAGAGAAATGATGCTGGCACAACTGCGAAAGGATGAAGACCCGGCAGAGGAGGAAAAAGCCGTCGGCAGGGTGCAGACAGACGAAGATGACGAGTCCGCACAGCAGGCACAGCAACAGGGAACGGTTCTGCTTAGGAACAGTGACGGTGTCGTTGTTTTCAAAGGAGCGGAGGAATCGGATGAAAAACGCGGCGCAGATGCGGAAGAATCAGTTGCAGAGGCTGTCGTTGAAGAAGAGGTTGCAGAACCGGAGACAGACGATGAAAATATGGATACAGATGCCGAGCAGTCCCGTAAAGAGATGCGTGCAATGGTATCTGCTGACGTTTCCGCACAACAAGCAAGTCGTCAGGGGACAATTATAGCCAGAATCAGTGGTGATATTGCTATCCTAAAGGGAGAAATGGATCTGGACGAGAAGCGCGGTGAAGATACAGAGAAAAAACAGGAGCAGCTTGAGAAATTGGAAGAACGGGAAGAAAAGGCAAGGATATTCCAATTTTCCGTTCTGGGTGAGGCGAATAATGCGATGAATCCGGATACGGGAGCGGTGGTTTCCGGGGTACAGGATGGTATGGGAGATAATGCATTTATTAATGCTTCTAAGTTATCACAGGAAGAAGCGCAGGCATTTGAACAAAGGTTTTTTGTTTCGATTGGATAATGTAAATGTGAAAGGGCAGAACCATAAATGGATCTGCCTTTGTTATTCATCGTGATAGCAGTGTTAAGGATATTGTTTGCAGTACTCAGTATTTATACAATGAAATTATCACATAAGGGAAGGACATGTCTTATGATTAGCAATTTACTTTTGGTAGCTGGCATAGTGCTTTGGGGATATGTATTGACAAGTATATTAAAAATCAAGGAAGGCTTTGGACCTGTTCTGGGTATTGCAGTGAGTATGGCTGTATTGGAAATAGGCGGGGCATTCGGGATATTATGGACGGTTGCAAAAATTTATTGTTTTGCTGTCTGTATGCTCTCGATTACTTATATTATTAGCACAAGGGATCAAAAGAATAGGAAGGCTTACTTTTTGAATCCTTCCATTATCGGTTTTCTGTTTGCAACTTTGTTTTATATGATTCTATCCTCGGGGGAAACGCTATTCTATACGGGTGCGGATTCTTTTATGCATTGGGGTATGTTTTCCAAAGCTGTATTTTATAATCATAACCTTGATGTCTGGAACAGTGATTTATGGGTAAACCATCAGGTTTATCCTCATGGTATGGCATCGTGGTATTCATTATTTGCTTTAGGGAAAAGTGTTTATATGGAACGGGATATTATGCTGAGCATCAATGTCCTTTTGTTTGCCGCAAGCTGCCCGATTGTTGATATCGCTGTATGTAGAATACGGGAATTGCTTCCAAGTAAAAAATTTACTTCATGGCTGCTTTATCTCGTATCCGGAATAAGTATTGCAAGTTTTCTGTGGATTTGGAGATTTGGGGAAGGGGTATGGTCATATACATCCGGTTATATGGATATACCGCTTGGCGCTGTTTTTATGGCTGCTCTTTGTCTGGCAGTAACAGATTATGCAAACTATTACTGCAAAGCGGTTGGGGTCTCCCTGTTATCTGCTATGCTGGTTATGATCAAGCCGAGTGGCATTATTTTTGTCAGCGCTGTCTGTCTGGTTTATCTGGTGCATGAATACATCAGTAGAGGGCTTCGCATGAATTTCAATACTGCTGGAAAGTTATTTGGGGGGGGGTATGCTGTGCATCTGTGCTCCGCTGCTGGAATTAGGCATATGGAATATCATGATGAAGTATCTTGGCATAACGGGCGGAGACCAGTTTAGGCTAAAAAGTTTCCTGCCGGGTAATGTGATTTCGAAATATCAAGCGGATACTACATATACAGAATTATTTCATACTGTCGTACATAATTTTATTACCGTCTTTTTTAAGAGGGGTGTGGTATTTCACGTAAGCGCTTTTGGGTGGATGACATTATGCATTGCGGCAGCCATATTTATCATCATATTTCAGAAGGATCGCCGTGAGAAAAAGAAAGTGCTGTGCGTGAGTATTTGTATCTTGTTAATGTTCTGTTTTTACAATCTGTTTCTGCTGTGGACATATTTAACTACGATGTCAGAGGGTGAAGCGATTTCGGTTAAATGCTATGACAGATATATCGGCACGTATATTATGGGATGGTTCGGGCTGTGTGTTTATCTTCTGTTTTTTAATAATATTGGCGGTTTGAAAATTCAATATCTAATCTTAGGTGTTTTCTTCTTGTATAGTCTTTCCGGTTTTTTGGACAGAAACACCTATCTCAAAGAAATTGACTCTGAAATTATGGAAATTTATGAATTGAATAACAGCATCAAAGAGTGCATTCCAGATGCAGATTATGATGATTTCAAAGATATGCCCGATTTATGGATTTCTTGCGCAGATCAC
>JAMPGN010000113.1 GCA_023663915.1 Eubacterium sp.
AGTATTATTGCTGAATGGAAGCCCTCATGAACATGGATGTACTTACACTGCATTAAAGGAAGTTGCGGAAAGCCTGCGTTCCAATGGAGTAGAGGCAGAAATGCTTTGGATTGGAGCAAAACCTATTTCCGGCTGTATTGGATGTGGCAAATGCAAAAATGCAGGCATGTGTGTGTTTGACGATCAAGTAAACGAAATCCACAAACGCATGGACGAATTTCAAGGACTGATTATCGGTTCTCCTGTGTATTATGGAGGACCCAGCGGTCAGATTAAATGTTTTCTTGACAGACTTTTCCAGAGTTCTCTTTTCGAGTGGAAAGGCAAACTTGGCGCCGCAGTTGTTTCATGCAGAAGAGGCGGCGCTTCCATGGCATTCCAAAGCCTGAATATGTATTTTACTATTTCAAACATGCAGGTTGTAGGCTCTCACTATTGGAATCAAGTACATGGTTTCACACCGGAAGATGTAGAAAGGGATGAAGAAGGTTTACAGACTATGCGTATACTTGGGCAGAATATGGCATGGCAGCTTAAAAACATGGATGCTGGAAAAAAAGAAGGGGTTGAACTTTCTGAGTATGAGGAACGCATGTGGACTCACTTTATAAGATAATGTCAGCCCACCACCCTCTATTCAACCACAAACCCCATCACCACCGGATCATGATCCGAATACGCATACCCATAATCCACATTCCGATATTCCTTCACCGCCACATTCTCCGACACGATAAATCCATCCAGCGTGACCGTATAAGTCACTCCTTCCTCATAAGGCTGGTCTGCACTCCTGCAAGTCTCATGTGCAACATCTTCAGGAATTATGGCGTCATCAATCGCCATATGAAACCCTTCTGGAAGTTTCTCGCGCGGGAACAGATACGCCCATTCCGGCGCGTTCTTTGTTGTCTCTTCCTTGATGTTATGATTATAGTCACCGCCGCAGATCACATAATTGCCCTGTGCATAATCCGCCGTCATGTCCTCAAAAAGCATCGACAACTGCCCTTCCCGGATCTCATCATTGCTACCATAAGCCGACAGATGCACATTGTAGATGCACAGAAACTTCCCATTCTGTGTAGGAATCCGTGAAATCGAATAGCACCTATCCAGATCGACAAATTTGCTAAACGACTCCGAAATCGGGAAACTCCTCCGCATCGTCTCCGCGATTTCACCCCTCGAATATGTCACCAATCCGGCAACATTTGCCCCGTGCGGCTGCCACGGCGGAAAGAACAGAAACGGTGAATCGTAATTCTGTGCAAAATCATAATAATAGCCTTTGATAAACCGGTTTAAGATCTCCAGCTGGTCAATATGGTAGCTTCTCGTACCGTCCCGGTCAACTTCCTGTATCAGAATAAAATCCGGATTGATCCCGCTGACTGCCGTACCCATCGCAGAAACGTTCGCCAGAACGCTCTCCTCATCTTTCGCCCACGAATATTTCCCGCCGTCCATGAAGAAACTGTAATCCTTCGTGTATGCACCAAACCCGATATTGTAGGTCATGACCTGATATTCTTCGCCCTCTTTTACAAAAAAATCGTCATCGAAGTCCGCATCATCACCGCTTCTATTGACTTCAAGAGTCAATTTATCCGGTAAGCGGTAATAACTGGTCAATACATAGATAAAGTAGCCGCCAACCACCAAAACAACCGCTGCCAACACCACCAAAACAACTTTTGCTATCCTTTTCCTCTTTTTCAATGAACCTTCCTCCCGTCCCGCTGCTCTATGGCTATGTACAATGACTCACTGCTTCTTTGTCTGTTCTATCCATATGCGCATCCCGCAATGCATCTGCACCAGCCGATTCCCCATAATCGGCTTCATTAAGTCGATTGCCTTCTGTCCCGTGCAGTGCCCCGTATAAAAGATCGTATTCTCTTTTGCCAACGCTTCCGCCGTCTTCCGGACAGTCTCTTTTTCCTCTTCGGTGTACTCACCCTTTTTCATCATATGAAAACCGCTGACTACAATGTCCGGTGCACCGCCGTACAATTCCCGGTACTTATCCAGAATGTTCAGAATGCCGTTGTGTGCACACCCGGAGAGCAAAACCTTTTTCTCTCCCTGTATCACAAGACATTGCTCATGCGCAAATTCATCCTGCCTGTCTGCTCCGTCCGTCCGAATCGACAACCCGGTATTGCTCTGCGGCCAGAACTTTCTGCCCGTGATTCCGGTAAAAAGCGAGATTTCCCCGTCAATCTTCTTATCGCCGGACAGCATTTGCACCTTCGGCATTTTCCCGATCTCTTTCTCGATTCCGATGTACCTCTCCCCGTGGTAATAATCCAAAATCGCAGACTGCTGCATATAGACAACAGCATTCGGATTGATCTTACGAAAAGCCAGCAATCCGCCGGAATGATCGTAATGCCCGTGGCTTAACACGACCAGATCCACATCTTTCAAATCTACGCCTAACCGACGTGCATTCTCCCATGTCCTGTCACTTGCGCCGGTGTCCATGAGAATCTTATGTTTTCCTGTCTCGATATATAGACTCAGCCCATGTTCATATTCACACTGCGGATCGCCGCATGTGTCTTCCATCAATACCGTAATATGCATCTTGCACCTCTTTTTCCTATAGCATAAAAAGGCAGCCAACCCTTCCGCCGGTTCGACCGCCCAATCATTTACTCACTGTCTTACATCCTTACATCAATACTTTGTTCGTCTCAGCAATCATCGCTTCCACATCTTTTGCAATCTGCTCCAACTCTTCCATCGACTCCTTGATGCTTACGCTGTTATCGGAAGTGAAATTAACGCCGTCAATCGCTCCATCCGTCGCAACGATCAGATTTTGAACGGTATTGTCAAAGTTCTGTATGATATCATTGACGTTATTGATCGCATTCTGAACTTCTGCATCACTCTCTTTCGCATTGCCGACCGATGCCTTAGAATTATCGGAAAGCTCCCTAATATTGGTTGCCACAACCGCAAAACCGCGTCCTGCTTCTCCGGCTCTTGCCGCCTCGATCGCCGCATTTAACGAAAGCAAATTAATCTTGCTCGCAATCTTCTCGACATTCTGCGTCATCTCGTTATATTTGGAAACGCTGACGTTGATCGCCTGCATCGCCTGCATAATCTGCTGGTTCATCCGGTTCAGTTCTTCCATACGCGCCGATACATCCGTCATCTCCTTCGAGCTCTTACCGCTTGCCTCCTGTATCTGCTCGGCTTCCTGCTTCACCTGTTCCAGACTGTCAAACAGATTTCCAAATACGCGCATCAGTTCATTATTCATATCGAGAACTTTCTCATTGACCGCGCTTACCTTCTGACGCTCTTCCTTGATTGCCTGCATCATAAACTCATGGCAGTTCTCCGGCGCGTTCAGCCCGCGTGCGATCGCAATCGCCATCTCACGGCATGACCGATAACCGCAGGAATGGCAGTCGAAATTCTTTTCATCCTTCGTGTGCTTGCCAAGACTGGCAAATGCCGCCTCAATCTCTTTCTCGGAGACCTCTTTCTCATGAATATCGTAATGTCTGTATGTACGGATATAGTCATCCAGCTTAAGCGTCTTATCGAACTCGGCAAACTGCTGATCCACGCCCTTCCTCGTCGTGTTCGCCTTGCGGACTTTCTTCGCGTACTTTTCAACGTCGTGCATGATATTATTCATGGCAAAACGCTGATAGTGCACTCCCGTCGCAGGACCTCCGTTACAGCCGTCGTCACAGTTGAGCACATCGAACAAATCAGGTTTCTCAGACTCTTTTAGCGTGCTGTATGTCTCCATATCATGGTAGAGTGACTCCGTACCCTCAGACGTGATCACGTTCATATCGGGAGCATGCGTCAGAATATTGCTCATCAATCCGCCCGGCTTCGGGTAAATCGCCCCCTCCAGCCCTTGGCTTCCGTCAAACTCAAACTCACTGAATATCTTAACTTCCGGCAGCCTTACATGGTTCTCCTCAAAAAACTGCCGCAAATGCTCCATGGTCACATTATAATCCACAAGCCCTGTCTCTCGAAATTCTTCGATCTTGGCAATACACGGAGAGATCGCCGCAATCTTTCCCTTATAACCTAACACTTTCTTCATATAAACCGCTAGACAAAGCATGGGGCTATGTATCGGGGAAAGATTAGAATAGAGTTCTGGTTTGTGCTTCTGCACATAATTCACCACCGCCGCACAAGGCTGTGATATCAGTTTCACACCCGGATTCTTCTGCATATAGCGCAGATGCGCCCATGTACAGATATCCGCGCCAAAGCTCACATCATAAATCTTCTTAACGCCGTGATCTAAAAGCCACTGGAGCGCATGCCTCCAATTCCCATCAAATGCGATCTTGATGGAAGGCGCCGCAATCAGCGCAATCTCCTGTCCCCTACGCAGATCTTCCAAAAACCGCTGCGTGTCATCGACATAGGATCTCGCACCATGGGAACATGCCTTGATACACGCACCACACTTAATACACTCTACATCATCGATCAAGATCTTAAACCGCCCGCTTTCGTCTATACGGGCGATATTTGCATCCCCGATTGGACACGCACGCACACACGCATTACATCCAACACACTTATCGACATCCACATTAATGATACTCATAAGTCTCTCCTTTGCGTTTTGATACATTATTTACGAAAAATAATATAAAGATTTTTGTTTAATGAATAGTTTTCCCAATAAAAGTACCTATATAAATTATAAAATGTTCTCTCCTACGTGTCAACAAGTGAAATGCTTAAAAGCGGAAACGGAAACCATCCGAGAAACCACCATGAAAACTATACCGACAGATCAACGATCCTCGTCGCGATCCGCCGCGCCAGATGCCTATTATGCGTGATTGCAATGATCCCCATATTCCGTTTAGCCGCCTCGTCCAAAACGACGTTCCATATCTGCGCCTGCGTGACCACATCTAACATCGTGCTCATCTCATCACAGATCAGATAATCCGCGCCGCTAAAGAGCGCGCGCGCCACGCAGAATCTCTGCAGTTCCCCGCCGGATAATTCCCGTGGGAAACGGTCAAGCCATGCCCGCTCAATGCCGAGCTTATAAAGCAGGTCTTCCCTGACCGTACCGCCTTCTTTGAGCGTCCGCTTCATATGCCAGCGGGGATTGAGCGCCTCTTCGGGATGCTGCCAGACCAGTTGGACGGGGCAGACTCCGTCTTTCGGGAGCGGTTTATCGTCCAGACATATCTGTCCTTTCGTCGGATGCAGATATCCCGCCAAAAGCATCGCGAGCGTCGTCTTGCCATAGCCGCTCGGCGCAAAAAGCGCCAGACATTCTCCCCTGTCCACCTTTAAGTCGCATTCTTCCAGTATCCACGGCTGCCTTCTGCCGTAGCGGAAATACACACTTTTTGCCTCAAGCGCCATAATAACACCTCACTTCACCGCCCCGTACTTCGCGCACCGGGGGAACACCCTGCACACACTCTGCTGTCCTATAAGGGCAGCGCGGTGCGAACAGGCAGCCTTCTGGAAGATTTCCGGCATAGGGCTGATGGCCTTCGATGGGCGTAAAACCGTTTTGTGGCAATGCCTTCCACAATGCCTTGGAATACGGATGGCGAAGCGCATCGGGACCACTTTGGAAATCAGAGGCGAAAGCCGTCTCGACAGTGGTTCCCGCGTAGAACACCGCGACCCTGTCCGCAAACTCAAATGCAAGATCGATATCGTGCGTAATCAGAATAACCGACTTTCCCTCATCCGCCATCTCGCGAAACATCCGAAGCGCCTCCAACGCCTGCGCAAGACCCATACCGGGAGTGGGCTCGTCCGCAATTACGACCTGCGCGTCCGCAATCAGGGCGGTAGACACCAGAACGCGCCTCGCCATACCGCCGGAAAGCTGGAACGGATAGAGCTGCCCCGTCTTATCCGGCAATCCAAATCTCTGAAAAAGACTCTCCCGCCTCTTCGTCTGCTTCGGTCTGCGGTGTCCGTCCGCCTGCGCTCCTATCCTCATCAAAGGATCAAGATGGGCAACCGACTGCGGCACAAGCGCGATCTCTGTCCCCCGAAGTTCTTTCTGCCTCGCGGCTGTCAGCTCTTCTCCTTTATAATGCAGATGCCCGCGCACGGTCACATTTTCGGGCAGAATACCGAGAATCGCCAAGGCAAGCAGGCTTTTGCCCGATCCGGATGCCCCCGCGACAGCGACAACCTCTCCGGGATATACCGTCAAATGCAAATCGGAAATGACCTGTAAATCGCTCTGCTCCAATCCGTGGTCATACCTCCGGAAAGAGACCGATAGATCATGGATTTCGAGTAACGTTTCTTCTTTCTGTTTCATTTTTCTCTTTCTCCATACTAACCGCCATGATTCCGCCCAGTGGAATCTCAAACCTGTACAGAGAATGCCCGTACTTTGGACATTCACTTTAACCTTGCGCACTGTACGGGTCTATAAGCATCTGTATCTGCTCTCCCAATTTGTCCACAAGCAACACGATCAACACGAGGGTCAGTCCGGGCAATACCGCCGGCCACCACATCCCCGTTGACAGATAGCGCATACTCTCCGACAAGATTATGCCGATCGCCGGCTGTTCCGGTGGCAGTCCGAATCCCAGAAAAGATATGGATGCCTCGTGTAGAATCGCATGTGGAAACATCAATATCAGTCCCACACAAAATTGCGGTATCAGATGCGGCAGAAGATGATGCACCAAGATCCAGCCACTTGATTTGCCGAGTTTACGGGACAATGCCACATATTGTCTTTGTCGGAGCTGTAACACTTCCCCCCGGATTATGCGCGCCAGACTGCACCAATGGGTTGCCGCGATCCCGATGAGCAGCCCTTTTAACCCTCGTCCCATGGCAAAAGAGATCAAAATGATAAGAATCGTATGCGGAACGCTCATCACCAGATCAATAAGCCAGTTGACCAAAGTATCCACATACCTAGAGCCAACTGCGGCGGCGATTCCCACAAACACAGCGATCACTGCACTGATCACAGAAGCGGCAATGCCGACCGTCATACTGACTGCCAATCCCTTGAAGGTACGCCAGAAAAGATCGCGTCCGAGTGCATCCGTACCGAAAGGGTGTTCCCACGAAGGAGACTGCCCGGCATTCAGATAACTTCCGCTCACCGCCTCGTTGGGTATCAAAATACCTAAAGCGTAAATGCCTATCAAAACAAGTGCCACGGCCACCGTCAGAATCACAACCTTAGCGCGACGGTTTAGTGCAGAATGCTTCCTTTTCACTCTTCCACCTCCCGTATCTGCGGATCAATTACCCCGTAAAGCAGATTAGCAATCATATTGCCGACACAGACAAATAATGCCGAGAAAAGCGTCACGCCAAGAAGCAGGGGAACGTCGCCGTTTAACCCGGCAGCGGATATCGCACTGCCAAGCCCCGGATAACTGAACACATTTTCCGCCATGACCGAACCGCCGAACAATTCCGCAAACGAGGCAAACTGCAGCGTCAGCGCCGGAAAAAGGATGTTCCGCAAACCATGCCGCCGAAGAATCGTCCAGTTTCCTTCCCCTCTTGCCCTCGCAAACAATACATATTCGCTATGAAATACATCTGTCAACTTCTGACGAGTATGTAACGCAATATTGGCAAAAGACGTCAGGCTCAATGTAAATGCCGGCAAAATAAGGTGATACAGCTTTTGCCCTATTGTGACATTTTCGTTTCGTACACCAATCGGACTAGAGAATCCGATCGGAAACCACTTGAGCCATACACCAAACACCAGAAGAAACACGAGCCCCAGCCAAAAGATGGGGATTGAGCTTAAGATATAGCAGACTTTTTTGAGGATTTTATCGATCCACTTACCCTCATACATTCCCATGACACATCCGAGCAGAAAGCCAATCACACCGGAGAGCAGCCACGCGAGAACCATTAATACCAGCGAATTGACAAAGCGTTCACCGATGATCTGGACAACCGGTCTGCGGTAAAGGGCGGATTCACCGAGATTCCCTTTCATCAATTCCGCAAGCCAGCTAAAATATCGCTCCACCGGCGGTTCATTCACGCCCCAATAATCTTCTATTTCCGCCCGCTGCTGTGGAGAAACGGCTGTTCCAAGCCCTAGAATATACTGCCTAACCGGATCGATGGGTGATTTGCTCACAAGCACAAACGAAACCACGCTCACCGCAAACAGAAGTGAAATAATCCTGATACTGTATGTAAAAAAGATACGGATCAGCCGCTTCAAAGTTCCTTTCATGGAAATCCTCCGTTTCTGCCTGTTTTCATACTCCCACTCATTCTGACCGGTCATGTATAATGCTCTATTCCGTCCACGCCCATTCCTGCAGATTCTGAATAAGCGGCAGACCATGCCCGTGACCGTGAATGGGCTGGTCCCCGATGGAAAGCCCGTCCCGAACATAGGTGACATGGTCAAGATTGACGATCCATACCCACGGACATTCTCCCTGCATTGCCGTACCTGTCGTTCCGTCCCACTGAGCCTTCTGCCAATTCTCGTTTGCCTCCTCTGCTGTCAACGCTTCCATGGCTGCTTCTAAATAAGCGTCGGTCACATCGTTTCCATAGCCTTCGGGATTATAAAAATCATCTAACAGCGCACCGTCGGAACGGTACAGATAATAAGTCTCATTGGGAATCGCAGAACCCCATCCCATCATAACGGCATCGGAAAACATGCGCTGCATGATCTCGTCCCAACTTGTGCCTTCCACGTTAATCTGAATGCCGATCTCTTTGACCTGCTCTGCGGCAGCCATGGCAACCGCCTGGCGCACCGAGTCACCGGATGGATAGATGCAGGAAAATTCCGCTTTTAAACCATCCTTTTCCACAATACCATCACCGTCCGTATCGCTCCACCCGGCATCCGCAAGAAGCTTCTTAGCATACTCCGTATCTGTTTCAATCCTGACTTCGGGATTATTCCAAGGCATACCGTCATTCTCAGAATACGCTGGTCTGCCGAAACCATTTAACACCGTGTCCGCCACCTGCTGCCTGTCAACGGCATAGGCGATCGCCTGACGAATCTCAAGATTGCACGTCACATCATTGCCGACAGGTGCGCCGCTCTGCGTAGTCTTCCCCTCACTTGGCAAAACGGGAAGCGTGAATCCCCTGTTATCGGCGGACGTGATCGCCTCAACATGATAACCGTCAACTTCCGTGGTGCCGAGAGTCGCCGTAGAATATGCCACATCGACCTGCCCCGCCTGAACCGCCGCAAGCGCGGCATCCTCCGACATGAAAACCACGGTAACATTCTGAATCGCTGGAACACCGCCGTAATAGTCCTCGTTCGCAGTAAACAGGATCTGCTCCTGCGCCTTCCATTCCACAAACTTATACGGACCGGAACCGACAGGGTTCGTTCCGTAATCCGCGCCGTAAGCATGTTCCGGAACGATGCCGACGGATGCCAGCGTATTGAGGAAAATGGAAGTTGGTTGGGACAAGGTGATAACAACCGTCATATCGTCCTGTGCTGCCGCGCTTTCCATATAAGTTAAGTCCACGGAGCCTTGTGCCGCCTTAGCCGTCTCCAATGTGAAGGCAACATCCGATGCCGTCACTTTTTCTCCATCTGTGAAAAAAGCGTCGTCCCGGATTGTAAACGTCCATGTCAGACCGTCGGGAGAAAGGGTATAATCCGTGGCAAGATCATTCTCAAAAGCCAGATCCGCCGTATATTTCACGAGCGTGCTCTGGACGATAGGCGAGTTGCCATGCCCCCAGCCCTGCGTGGGGTCGAGCGTTTCGGGTTCGGAACCGATGGCGATCACTACACTGTCTTTGTGGGAATCGGCGGTTCCCGATGCGTTTTCCCCGTCTGTGCCTGCCGATATGTTCTCCTTGTTTGTGTCTGCCGGATTATTCCCACATGCGGTTGTTGTGACTATCATAGCCGCCGCTAACAGTAAGGCAAGAACTTTTTTGTTCCTCATAAATTTTCCCTCGTATTTTCACATTTGGTTTTTCGTTTCATCTATCCGAGTTTCATCACAGCTCTTTATCAGATTTTCCGCCTCGCAAATACTGATTTTCCGCTCCCTTGCGATACGTGAAAGGTCTTCATACTCGTATTTCCTACGCTCCACGCCGTATCCGGAAGACACCTTGCATCTGACCTTGCCGTACGGCGTATCCAGCGTCTCCATCCGGCGGTCGAGCACATAACGGTCGAGCCTGCTTGCGCGGATGCCGATCGTTGTCGTATGCTTGAAGATCGAACGGATCATATTTTCCTTGTCAGACCTTCGGCACATGACATGAATCAGAATGCCCGGACGGGACTTTTTCATGCCGATCGGCACGGTATACACGTCGAGCGCACCGTCCGCAAAAAGTCGTTCCATGGCAAATCCGACCGCCTCAGCGGTCATGTCATCCACATTACAGCTCAGTTCACAGATTTCATTCTGTGTGGAATCTGCCTTATTCTGCCCGGCACATGGCTCATTTTCTGCAATCGCTGCCTCACTCTGCCCGACATGCATCTCATTCTCTGTGCTCCCTGCTTTGTCCTGCTCCGTGTACGTCTCTCCAAGCATCGCACGGACACAGTTTGCCGCCTCGAAATCTTTCTTACCCATTCCATAGCCGATTGCCGTCGTTCGCATAATGGGCATTTGACCAAATCGGTCAGCATAATACTTCAACAACGCCGCCCCGGTAGGCGTACAGAGTTCCCCTCGGATAGCGCCGCCGTAAATCGGCACATCACGCAGGATATATGCCGTCGCGGGCGCAGGCACAGGAAGAATGCCGTGCGCACAGCGAATCTGTCCGCTCCCTACATGAACCGGCGATACCACCACTTCATCCGGCGAAATCCTGTCCATCAGCAGGCACACCGCTGCAATATCGGCGATCGCATCCATCGTCCCGACTTCATGAAAATGTATTTCCGTCACCGGTCTGCCATGCGCCTTACTCTCCGCTTCAGCGATAAGTGCGTAGACGGACATTACATCCTCCTGTACCTTTGATGGTAGATTCAGATGATCTCTGACAATATGCTCAATGTCGTGCAGTCCGCTGTGGTGGTGGGGATGATTATGGTCATGCCCGTAATCCTCTCCGTGTTGATGTGTGTGACTGTGCTCCTGTCCATAATCTTCTTCATGTTGATGCGTGTGACTGTACTCATGTCCGCAGCCTTCCTCGTGAAGATTCCCGTGAGGATGCACATCACAACTCTCCTCCTCCACCCCGTTTACCGTCACGCAAACATGCGTCCCCGTGATGCCGCATTTCACGGACGTTTCTTTTGTGACATGAACGCCGGGAATCCCAAGAGCATTCATTTCTTCTATAAATTGATCCTGTTCCGAGATAAGTTCGAGCAGGGCAGCCGTCAGCATATCTCCCGCCGCGCCCATTGAGCAGTCCAGATAGAGTGTTTTCAAGATTCCGTCCTCCTTTTTCCATTCATGTGATTGATCATATTAGCGAGATAGCCCGCGCCAAAACCATTGTCAATATTAACTACCGAAACACCGCTGGCGCAGGAATTAAGCATGGACAAAAGTGCAGATAGGCCACCAAACGACGCGCCGTAGCCGACGCTAGTTGGGACGGCGATGACCGGACAGTCTGCAAGCCCACCGAGCACGCTCGCAAGTGCGCCTTCCATTCCGGCGATCGCGATAATGACGCTGGCGTTCATGATGTCCTCAAGATGCGCAAGCGTCCGATGCAACCCCGCGACTCCTACGTCATACAGCCGCGTGACCTCGTTACCGAGCACAGCCGCCGTAAGCACCGCCTCTTCCGCGACCGGAATATCACTCGTACCGCCCGTTGCCACGACGATCCTGCCGATCCCGTCCGGCTTAGGAATTTGCCCAATAACCCCGCAGCGAGCGTCTTTATAATAGTTCATGGGATGCACTCTGCCAACATGAGCCGCCGCATCCTCAGAAAGTCTGGTGATGAGAATCGTATTCTGCCCGTTTTTCAGCATGGTTTCCGCAATCCCTATGATCTGATCCGGCGTTTTGCCCGCTCCGTAAATAACCTCCGCCGTACCCTGCCGCAATTTGCGGTGCATATCGACTTTCGCATAGCCAATGTCCTCAAACGGTTTCACCTTCAACTTTAGGAGCGCATCATCGACCGAAACATTTCCATCACTGACCTCTTCCAAAAGTTTTCTGATATCCGTATTCATCCTCTTACCTCCAAGTCCAATGAGACGGTTTGATAATCTTTCCTTAGTCTGTCCAAAATCTCTTGCCGGTGTTCTAATAAAAGCCCGATCTGTGCTTCCGGCATCTGCAGTCTCGCGTGACCGTCCTGCGAGCGGACGCGGAAGTCCGTAAAGCCAAGCGAAAACAGATAGGCTTCCGCGTTTTCCGTGGCATACAGCTTTTGTCTGGTAATCTTTTCCCCCGTCGGGATTCTCGTAGCAAGACAGGCGTATGCGGGTTTATCCCATGTAAACAGTCCCGCTTCTCTGGAAAGCTGTCGAATCTGAGCCTTCGTCAGACCGCACTCACGTAAGGGGGAGCACACGGACAGTTCCTTAAGCGCGCGCATGCCCGGACGATCTTGTACGTCGTCCGATGCGTTTGTCCCGTCGAGTAGGACGGTAAAGCCGTCTGCGGCAGCGTTTTGCGTGATCGCGGTGAAAATCGCTTTTTTACAGTAATAACAACGGTCTGGCGGGTTCGCGCTGACGTTAGGAACATCGAGCACGACCAGAGGCAGGACTTTCATCTTGACATCGAGTTCCTTTGCAAGCCGCAGTGCGTCCTCAAGTTCAAACTCCGGTTGAAATTCCGATTTCACATAGTAGGCGCACACACTCTTTGCATACTTTTTCGCCGCATACAAAAGATATGCCGAATCCACTCCGCCGGAGAATGCGACTGCCGCCTTCGGATAAGTTGTAAAAAATTCCTGTAATGTCATGGTTTCACCTCACTATTCACAAAAAAAGCACGCAGATCCCCTTCTGGGAATTTGTGTGCTTTCTGAGCATACGATTATATATTCCACTACAGCTCTTGCGCTGCTGTATGGAACTTCGTTAAAAGTTTTCTTGTGTGATAGTTTGTTATAAATATTACGTTATTTTATACATCGATAATGCTTCGGCATTATCCATTGGCAGCTTCCTGCTGTCTTAGCTATATTACAACAATCACACCGAAAAAGCAATCCCTCACTTTTTCAGTTTTCCATCCTTTACTGATCCTGCCATTGTTCCAGAAATGCCTGCGCCTTTTTGATAGTGTCCGCCTTCTTCATTTTCTACTCCTTTACATACAAAAAAGACGCATAGATTTTTCATTT
>JAMPGN010000114.1 GCA_023663915.1 Eubacterium sp.
ACCGGTGTTTTCTATTATGCCTATAATATGTTTATAGCCCGTAAGGAGATTCTAAATGATTATTGTGAGTGGCTTTTTCCGATCTTAGCTTATTGTGAAGAAAAATGTGGTGATATGGCTGACAGAGATATTTATCAGAGCCGTTATATTGGATTCCTTGCGGAGCGTATGCTGTCAATTTACTTTCTGAAGCATGAAAAAGATTATAAAATTGTACATGCAGAAAAACATTTTTTGAAATAAGAATGTTCGAGGAGACTTATGTTATCACAACAATCACAACCATCCCCCTTCTGCATCTACGGTGCAGGAATCGTAGCGACAAGTGTTTACACGGCAATAAAAGCGTTATATCATGTGACCCCGCGTTGCTTTCTCGTATCGGATTCAGAGAATAAACGGGGGACATTTGATGTCCCACCGGCAGAGATCGACGGCATTGCCGTAAAGCAGTTCTCCGAATGGAAACGTGAACTGGAACGGGCGGTAAATTCTGAAATCATTCCAACAACCTATCTGGTAGCTGTTCCGGAAGAACACCATGCAGTGATCATTGAGACTCTGCGTTCACTAAATTATTTGAAAACTTCCGAGGTATCTGAGCTATTTGAGCCATATGGGATTGTCCCAGAAAAGCCACGCATTATTCCAATTACGAATGCACTGGAAAACAAATTGATGGAGGCATATTACAGTCAATCCAAACGGCAGTGTTCTATCTGCCAGTGCTTCGGAGCGCAGACAAGAGAAGATGCGTCAAGAACAATCATAGATGGGACAAGCGCAGGTACAGAAGACACGATACCTGTCATACAGGTTTTCCAGGCAAGATCCCATATGGATAAACCCTTGAATACTTCGGGTGTGACTGGCAAAGATTACCGCCATCACTTGCCGTATTACATATATCCGATTCAGGCAGGCGCGGCGCTTACCACACAGTCCATTACGGAATTAAAGGACAATGTCGGAGAAAATATTTCCGCCAAAAACCGCAATTACTGTGAACTTACCGCGACTTACCATGCATGGAAACACGGCTGTGCTGCCTACAAGGGTATCTGTCATTATCGGCGTATTTTTGACATTGACGATGAGCAGATGCGGCTGCTGCTTGCCATGGAGCATGAGTGGGATGTGATCCTGCCGTATCCGTCGGTCTATTATCCGGATATTTCCAGGGAACATAGCCGGTATGTGGGGGAATCTGACTGGGAAGCCATGCTCTGTGCATTGCGTGAAAAAGCGCCGGAATATCTGGCGGCATATGAGCAAAGCATTGTGGACGGAGAGCAGTTTTTTCATAATTTTAATATGCTGATTGCAAAAGCCGAAGTGTTTGACGATTATTGCGAGTTCCTTTTTACGATATTAGAGCGCACCGAGGAGCTTGCTTCACCGAAAGGATGGGAGCGCGCCGATCGTTTCGCAGGGTATTTAGGAGAAAATCTGACGACCTTGTATTTTTTGAAAAACAGGGAGAAACTTAAGATTCTGTATGCCGGGAAAATATGGCTGACATGATGTTGCGTTGCGCAGAGTGTCAGTGAGTGCTTTAAGAACCATAGGATAGGCAGAATAGCATGTATGGGAGAAAACTATGCAGGAAAATAGGAAAATGGTGCAGAGCGATAAGAAAGATACGTTGACATATAAGAGAACAACACAGGCATCCTTATATAAAGAAGAGATACAGACATTACTGAAACAGGATATACCGTGGGACAAACTATCTGGTCGAACGGTCATGATTTCCGGCGCAACAGGCATGATTGGAAAGTGCATAGTGGATATACTGATGCAATATAACAGGAATTGTGCTGTGGATACTGCGCCTGTACGGATCCTTGCTTTAAGCAGAAAGGAAGAACATGCCAGGCTGAGATTTCAGGAGTATTGGCAGGAAGAGTTTTTTCAGTATATTTCTTGTGATATCAATGACCCCATTCCGGAATGCGGGCAGGCGGATTATATCATTCATGCGGCAAGCAACACACACCCTCTGCAATATGCAAACGACCCTGTCGGAACGGTCACTGCCAATGTCATCGGAACCAAAAACCTGCTGGATTACGCAGTTTCCCACAATACCGAACGTTTCTGTTTCCTATCGTCTGTGGAAATATACGGGGAGAACCGCGGCGATACGGACAGGTTCGATGAGGATTATTTAGGATATCTGGACTGCAATACGCTCCGTGCGGGTTATCCGGAGAGCAAAAGAACAGGCGAAACGCTTTGCAATGCTTATGCACAAGCCTGTCAGCTTGACTTTGTCATCCCACGTCTGAGCAGGGTCTATGGTCCGACGATGCTCTCTTCGGATTCCAAGGCAATCGCGCAGTTTATCAAGAAGGCGGCAGCAGGAGAAGACATTGTCTTAAAAAGTTCAGGGACGCAGCTTTATTCCTATACGTATGCGTTGGATGCGGCAATGGGCGTTCTCACGGTATTGTTAAAAGGAAAAAGCGGAGAGGCATACAATATATCGGATACTGAGTCGGAAGTTACACTTCATCAAATTGCGGAATGGCTGGCGGAAGACCAGGGGGTGGAAGTTATTTTTGACATGCCGGATGCTGCAGAGCAGGCAGGCTATTCCACGGCAACCAAAGCGCTTCTTGGCACGGAGAAAATAGCATCATTGGGATGGACAGCACAGACTCATATGAGGGAGGGACTGCGAAAGACGGTGGAGGCTCTTAGAAACAGATAGAATGTATGGCGTGTATCGGAGAACTTGAAAACCAACTTATAATATAGTAAGATATAGACATCAACTGTGAGGATAAGATGATGGATATATACGAAAGCATTAAGACAAATAGAACAAAAATAGAATCGGTTTATGATCTGGCGGCAATTTGCTATGATTCTTTATGCGTGCAGATAGAAAATCAGGCGTTGTTTCTGGCAGAATATATAGAACATTCCAATGAAATTAAGCATAATAATCCCAATACTCCCATGCTAAAACGATTTGAATATGAGGTTTCTACGTTGTTTTTGCTAAAAGACAGTCAATATTCGTTAGATGAAATAGTGGATAGGATATTACGGGAAATCATATCTTTGAGGCAGAGATTGGAGAAATATGGGAGAAAGCCGTACAATGAAGCGACCATAGCGTATTATTTATTGCAGGCAGTAGATTTGTATACGGAGAATAAGACACCGGGGAGTCTGGATGCCCCATTGAATGAAAAGTACCGGAAGCGTTCTTATATTTATCATGTTAACAGCAGTGGAATAATCACAGACTCCGCAGCTGAACTGAGGTTTCGGGACAAGATACAGACCACGGAAATTCGACATAACTTTAAATGTATAAGGATTTTGGAAAAAGCGGAGTTAGATTCTGGAATGAATCCGCCTAAGCTGGTAACACTGCATATAGAAGAAGATGATCAGATCAGGAGTGCCGTTGCGCGTGATAAGAAATTAAAAATAATTGTGATTCCATTTGGCATGGAAGAGATTTTTACCTTTCAAAAGAAACAAGGAGGTTCGTTCTATGTTGAATATATTGAGAGTCATAAGCAGGATGCTATTAGAAAAGCGCTAGAACTGTTAGAACAGGCGATTCATCAGAAAGCGAATATTATCATCTTTCCCGAATATGTGTGTTTTCCGGAATTGCAGGAGAGAATCGGCGGCTATCTCAGGGAAACTTATCGTAGAACGCCTCGTAAAGTGCAGAATTTGTTTTTAGTGGTTGCTGGCAGTGGATGGACAAAAGACCACAACAATGTTTCTCAAGTCTATAGTTATAGTGGCAAATTATTGGGTGAACAATATAAATATTCACCTTATGACGGATGGGATGAGTCCGGCGGAAGATGGATTGAGGGACTGCGTGATCCAGGTAAAGAATCGGTGATTGTCGAGATTCCGGGTGTGGGGAGTGTGATGACAGCCATATGCAGGGATGTGTCCAATCGGGATCTGACAGAAAAAATGGCAAATATTTTTGAGATTGATTTTCTTCTTGCAGCGGCATGGAGCAAGTCATTGCATGGAGGATTTGAAAACCAGCTTAGCAGTATTACGGAGATGAATACAACGACCTGTTCCTTAGTGTGTAATTGTTGCGCCGCCGCTGCCGATCAGGAAAGCTGTGAGAGAGGCATGATTGTTACGCCGCATAAGAAAAAGAGCATCATAGAAGCAAAGATTCGGATTGTCAAAGGCAAAATGGAAAAGTGTAAAAATTGCACAGGATGCACATTTAGTATACCGCTTTCTTTTCAATCTCAAGATGTAGAAAAGGGAAGAATTGTGGGCAGAATTACTCAGAATATGCTTTGAGTTTTTGCAAAATTTTCTTGATAATACTTGATGTTACCGATGTATTTGTTATAATATTGTTTAGGAATTGTTTAGTTAAGGAGGTGTGCATATGAGGAAGAGATCACCACTGGAAAATGTGTGCAGAAATCTTATGAACAGTATGGATTCCCACAAGGGTATCACAGAGGATCAGGCATTTGCGTTTATGGATGAATTGTCTGTTGAGGAACCCAAAGATTTAGCGGATATGCCAGCGGACTATAGAAAGTTGAAATTTTCTATAAGTGAAGTATGGCAGTATCGGGAATGGCAGGAATTGTCGCCGGAGCAGGCATTTCTATACGGCAGTGTATGGGGGAGTGCCAGATTGTTTGAACTTAAGCAACAAAAGAGAAGGGAAACAGACCGCATGAAGATTCTTGTTCCGAAATACAGGGACAAATATTGGATGTTTCAAGCAATTAAATCGCAGCCGGGGATTTTGCACAAAGAACTAGCCAAAAAAGGGAATATAAGTCCCTCTCGGCTTTCTCAGATTATGGATGATAGTGATATTGACTTTTTGATTAGTCATCGCGAATCCGGGAGGGAAAAATATTATTTCTTGAAACCGCAGGGGGAAGAATTGTTTGCTAAATTAAAGACAAACGATCGGAAAGTACTTGGCAGTTATACGGAGCCCCTCAAAGCGATCAGCATTAACAATGATAGTACCAGAAATATGTATGGCGTGAAATTCCCTTTTAATATTGGTGTGATTGAGAATTCCATTATAGTAAAAACATTAGGGATTAGTCCACGAAACAAAATATGGGATATCATTGGCAATGACATTACAACAAAGAATACAATAGGGGTAAATGAATGGACGCAAAAAGCAAATTACATGAACATATTGGAGAAGAATCATTTGAAGTATGGCTCGGAGATTTCCTTGGTAAGATAAGAGGAGAGAAGGTAGATGTAGCGGCGTCAGTTTATGCGCGAATTCAGAAGGAAGGAGAACCACAGAAGGCGTTTCAATTTTTTTTGGAAAATGCAGATGAGATTGTTTCTACGGAAGCAGAGGAAGTAAAGACAATTTTTACAAAGTCAGATGTTCAGCAGCTACGAAAAAAATGTGATTCCCTCATTGAAGGCGTTTTAGAAAATCTATTATTGGAAAATGCACCGGAACAGGAATTTTATAATCGACTTTGGATGGATGGAATTTATAACAATCCATTGCTGCAGAATGAAAAAGAGAAAGAATATGCCTTATATCGGATCTGGCAGGATAGAAGGATTCCATATTTTCAGTTGGATGACGGGATGACAATGTCTAATGAGACATATACGGAATACTGCAATAAGAATAAGCATTTAATCAAAAAAGCCTTTTTTATTATCAACTCTTCTTTCCCACAACGTTCACAGCAAGGTGATCTGCTTCTACGGGTAATGTCTGAGTGTGAAACTTTTGAAGACAAGGTAGTGGTTATGGCGCAGATTTTAGGAAATGTAGAAACGGGTGTTTTGCTTGGTCTGCTTGACGCGGTAGCGAGTGATATGTCTGAGGAGCAAATTTAGAGGATTGCCGGCTGCTTCTGCATCCTGCTCTTGCATCTTCACCCAATTTGTTATATGATAATCCTATATTTTCGTTTAAGGCTGTCCGCAGCGTATTGCCATATACCACACGCCGAACAGCCCAACAGATGCGACGGTAAAACAGATGAAACACCGGCGGATATGCTGGATGCTTCAGAACGGAGGAGAAATGAGTGAGACATATGTAGAATGCCTGGTGGCAAGAAAACCCTCGGCAATCCTGACTTTTCTGAAAATGCTGCTGATTATGCTGACAGTCGTTTTTGTGGTGATCGGTGTTGTGTTTATTCCAGGACTATTGATAGCGATTGTTACGGGTGTAGGCGCGTATTTTGCTACCATGAATGCGAACATAGAGTATGAGTATCTGTATCTGGACAGAGAGGTCAGCATTGACAAGGTTATGGCGAAGAGCAAGAGGAAGAAAGCAGGGGCATTCGGGATCGAGCAGATGGAGATTTTTGCACCGCTTAATTCCCATAGACTGGATTCTTACAAGAACCGCCAGCTGAAGACACTAGATTATAGTTCGGGTGTTGCTGCGCAGCCTGAGAGAAGATATATGATGGTCTGGAACGGCGATACGAAGATTATTCTGGAACCGAATGCGGAGATGATCAAGGCGATTCAGAGTGTTGCGCCGCGCAAAGTATTCACGGATTAAAGAACAATAATAAGCGAAAAGAAATACTGTCAGTTATTTAACTGGCAGTATTCTTTACATAAACAATCTTATAAAAACACAGGAGGAGAGAAGATGGGTCAGATTATTGGAGAAGGAATCACTTTTGATGATGTATTGCTGGTGCCGGGATATTCTAATGTGATTCCAAATCAGGTAAACTTAACAACATGGCTAACGAAGAAGATCAAGCTGAACATTCCGATGATGAGCGCGGGTATGGATACTGTGACCGAGCATAGGATGGCGATCGCCATGGCAAGGCAGGGCGGTATCGGTATCATACACAAGAACATGTCTATTGAAGCGCAAGCAGAAGAAGTAGACAAAGTCAAACGTTCAGAAAACGGTGTCATAACCGATCCATTTTCCCTGACTCCGGAGCATACATTAGCCGACGCCGATGCGCTGATGGCTAAATTCAGGATTTCCGGCGTTCCGATCACGGAAGGCAGGAAATTAGTCGGGATTATAACCAATCGTGACTTAAAGTTCGAGACAGATTTTACCAAGAAAATCAAAGAGTCAATGACTTCCGAGGGACTGATTACGGCAAAGGTCGGCATCACGCTCGATGAGGCGAAGCAGATACTTGCCAAAGCGAGAAAAGAGAAACTTCCGATCGTGGACGATGACTACAATCTTTCCGGACTGATCACGATCAAAGATATTGAAAAGACAATCAAATATCCTCTGTCGGCGAAGGACAGCCAGGGAAGGCTGCTCTGTGGCGCCGGTGTAGGCATTACGGCAAATGTGCTGGACAGGGTAGGTGCATTAATAGATGCTAAGGTAGATGTGATTGTATTAGACAGTGCACATGGTCATTCCGAAAATGTTCTGCACTGTCTACGAATAATTAAGGAGAAGTTCCCCGATGTGCAGGTGATTGCCGGAAATGTGGCTACAGGAGAAGGAACAAAAGCATTGATTGAGGCAGGTGCGGATGCCGTGAAGGTGGGTATCGGACCTGGCTCGATCTGTACCACGCGTGTGGTAGCAGGTATCGGTGTGCCTCAGATCACAGCCATCATGAATTCTTATGCCGTGGCGAAAGAGTATGGTATCCCGATCATTGCGGACGGCGGCATCAAGTATTCCGGTGATATGACCAAAGCGATTGCAGCAGGCGGCAACGTATGTATGATGGGAAGCATCTTTGCGGGCTGTGACGAGAGTCCGGGAACTTTTGAACTTTATCAGGGCAGAAAATATAAGGTATACCGCGGTATGGGATCGATTGCAGCGATGGAGAATGGCAGTAAAGACAGATATTTCCAGTCTGAGGCAAAGAAACTGGTGCCGGAAGGCGTGGAAGGCAGGGTTGCCTACAAAGGTACAGTGGAAGACACCGTATTCCAGCTGATGGGCGGTCTGCGCTCCGGTATGGGATATTGTGGTACGACTACGATCGAGGAATTAAAAGAAAACGGCAGGTTTGTCAAAATTTCAGCGGCATCTCTCAAAGAGAGCCATCCGCATGATATCCATATTACGAAGGAAGCGCCGAACTACAGTGTGGATGAGTAGCGAAAAGAATTTCCAGGTCTGCAAAACGCGCAGATTAAGCAATTCTAAATTTCGCCTTAAGGAAAAGAGTGAAAGAATTTGACAAATCTTTCACAAGTTGTTTGTGCCTTGGAAAGGAATGATAAAAAATATGGAGAAAAAGAATTTGGCACAGGAACTTGCCGGGAATACTTACCCCGGCAGAGGTATTGTGATCGGAAAATCGCCGGACGGTAAACATGCGGTGGCGGCATACTTTATCATGGGCAGGAGTGCGAACAGCAGAAACCGTATTTTTGTGGAGGACGGCGAGGGCATCCGGACGCAGGCGTTTGACCCGTCGAAAATGGAAGATCCCAGTCTGATTATCTATGCGCCGGTCAGAGTACTTGGAAATAAGACAATCATAACAAACGGAGACCAGACAGACACGATCTATGAGTGGATGGATAAGCAGCAGACTTTTGAGCAGGCGCTGCGCACTAGAGAGTTTGAACCGGACGCGCCAAACTATACGCCCCGCATTTCTGGTATCATGCATTTGGAGAACGGCGGATACAATTATGCGATGTCTATCTTAAAAAGCAATCATGGCGATCCGTCTTCCTGTAACCGTTATACGTTTGCCTATGAGAATCCTGCAGCAGGTGAGGGACGTTTTATCCATACATATATGGGCGACGGCAATCCGCTGCCGAGTTTTGAGGGCGAACCTACGCTGGTAGGCATTGAGGGCGATATCGACAGTTTCGCGAAGATGGTGTGGGAAAATCTGAATGAAGAGAATAAAGTGTCGATGTTCGTGCGCTTTATCGAGATCGAGAGCGGAAAGTATGAGACGCGGATCATCAACGGGCAAAAAGAGATGAAGTATTCTTCCCAGTGAATAGTGAACAGAATTGGAGAAAATAATGAACGAATTAGAATTGAAATATGGCTGCAACCCGAATCAGAAACCGTCACGTATCTATATGGCGGACGGCAGTGAACTGCCGATCAAGGTGTTGAACGGCAAGCCGGGTTATATTAATTTTCTGGATGCCTTTAACGGCTGGCAGTTGGTGAAGGAATTAAAGAAAGCGACTGGACTTCCGGCGGCGGCTTCTTTTAAACATGTTTCTCCGGCGGGAGCGGCGGTGGGACTTCCGCTTACCGATGTGGAGAAGAAAATTTATTGGGTGGATGATATGGACATGAAGTTTACGCCGCTTGCGAATGCTTACGCGAGAGCGAGGGGCGCGGATCGAATGAGTTCCTTCGGGGATTTTATTTCGCTGTCGGATGTCTGTGATGTGGCTACGGCAAAGATCATCAAGAGAGAGGTGTCTGACGGTGTGATCGCGCCGGGATATGCGCCGGAAGCATTGGAAATACTGAAAGCGAAGAAAAAAGGCGGGTACAATGTGATTGAGATCGACGAGAACTATGTGCCCGCTCCCACCGAGATAAAGCAGGTATACGGAATCAGTTTTGAACAGGGCAGGAATGAACTTAAGATCGATAATGAATTTTTCAATCATATTGTGACGGAGTGTAAGGATATGCCCGAACAGGCAAAGATGGATCTGGCGATCGCCATGATTACTCTGAAATACACACAGTCCAATTCCGTGTGCTATGTAAAAGGCGGACAGGCGATTGGTATCGGTGCAGGGCAGCAGTCGCGTATTCACTGTACCAGGCTTGCAGGTTCCAAAGCGGACAACTGGTTCTTGCGCCAGTCGCCGAAAGTGCTCGACCTACAGTTTGTGGACGGGATCGGACGCGCAGACAGGGATAACTCGATCGATCTGTACATTGGTGAGGATTACATGGACGTGCTGGCGGAAGGCGCATGGCAGAAGATATTCAAGGTGAAGCCGGAAGTGTTCACGGCTCAGGAGAAGCGTGCATGGCTCGACAAGATGAGCGGTGTCGCTTTAGGTTCCGATGCCTTCTTCCCCTTTGGTGACAACATCGAACGCGCCCACAGAAGCGGTGTGCAGTATGTGGCGCAGCCGGGCGGCTCCGTGCGTGATGACAACGTGATCGAGATTTGCAATAAGTACGGCATGACGATGTGCTTTACCGGAATTCGCTTGTTCCATCATTAAAAAATAGAAGCAACATCTTTATGACAAATATTTATGAAAGGGCGCGGATTCTACGTTTAGTGGGATGGCGCCTTTGCTTATTTAGCTAAATAAGTTGTGTCATCAAAATTTTTCAAAAAATGGTCTGCTTTATTTGACATTTTACGTTCAGAAGTGTATACTCATTTCATGATAATCAAATCTGTGTGAAAATCTATCCATGAAACATGGACTCATTGGCATATCGCCGATATTTTCACGTGTTACAAATTAACGGAGAGGCAAAGCAGAGAATATAACGAAAAAACGTTAATAATTATGCTGATATGAACATATATTCTGCATTGACCCGACCAAGAAAGAGAGGTACACTTAATGCATAAGGAGATGGAAGGCATGACCAATGAACAAATGTTTACGGCTATTATGGGGCGTCTGGATTCTATGGAATCCGGTCTGAATAAAAGGCTAGACAACTTGGAAACAAGGGTAGACAACCTGGAATCCAGATTCAATAAGATGGAATCAGACATGGATATGGAATTTAAGGCGGTGCGGACAGAAATGGATGTAGCCTATAAAATGTTAAAGCAGGATATTTCTGTCCTGAATGGTAAGTTTGACCGGCTCATGTATACAAAAGATGTTGACGGGTATGAGAAAATGAAAATACAGGTAGACCTATTAACGAGAGGCTATCAGGAGCTGAAAGAGAAAATCGGGTGAAAACGGTTTTACAAAACGGCAGACTTCACAAAATCCACATATAAATTGATTTTTTTAGTGGATAGTGTTATTATTTTAACGATAGGGATAGCTTAGTAAAATCCCTCACATTTTAGATACAGCGTGTGCCGATGCAGGCTGTTGTATCACATATTATGACAACAAACAAAGGAGTGGAATGGTAAAATGAGTAAGAGTTTTGATGACCTGTTATCGAAAGTATCTGAGTGCAGTCTTAAGAAAGTTGCTGTTGCTGTTGCGCAGGACAGCGCCGTGCTCGAAGCGGTAGTCGCGGCGAAGGAACGTAACATTGCAGAGGCAGTTCTGGTTGGCGATGAGGACAAGATCAAGGAAGTAGCCGCCGCTGACAATGTTGACATAAGCGGTTTCGAGATTATTGATGAGAAAGACAACTATACAGCGGCGCTCAAGGCGGTGGAACTCGTACATCAAGGCAAAGCCGATATGTATATGAAAGGTTTGATTGACACGAAATCTTTCTTAAAGAGTGTGCTGGACAAGGAAGTTGGTTTAAGAACCGGCAAGGCATTGTCCCATGTATGCGTATTTGAAGTGGAGGGCATCGATCATCTCCTGTTCCTGACAGACGTTGCATTTATGACGTATCCTACCTTGGAGGATAAAGTACATATTATTGAGAATACCGTAGATGTCTGTCATGCGTGCGGCATTCCGAATCCGAAGGTGGCGCCTCTTGCAGCAGTGGAGGTCGTAAATCCCAAGATGCCTGTTACTGTCGAGGCGGACGAACTTGCTAAGATGTGTGAAGAAGGCAAGATCACAGGCTGTATCGTGGACGGACCGCTCTCTTTAGACCTTGCGATCGACCCCGAAGCGGCAAAACACAAAGGCGCAGAAGGCAGAAAGATCGTGGGCGACGCGGATGTGCTTCTCTTCCCGGATATCCATGCAGGCAATCTCGTATACAAGTGTCTGGTACATACGGCGAAAGTAAAGAACGGCAATATCCTTACGGGTACGAAAGCACCGGTGATTCTGACTTCCCGTTCCGATGACTTTGAGACGAAGGTAAATTCTCTGGCACTCGGCGCGGTTATGGCGGCCGCAATGGCTAAGATGAATTAATGCAAAGTGGGAAACTATGGTTTGATTGAAAACAGGAGGTATAGCAACATGGCAGTAAAAAGTTTAATCATTAATCCGGGTTCTACATCTACGAAAATTGGTGTGTTTGAGGATGAAACTCTACTATTTGAGGAGACTTTAAGACACTCGACAGAGGAGATTGCGCAGTATGCATCGATTGTAGACCAGAAGGATTTCCGTAAGGATATCATTGTCAATCTGTTAAAAGAGAAAGAGTTTGATATCAATTCTTTGAATATGGTAGTGGGGCGCGGTGGTATGTTAAAGCCGATTTCGGGCGGCACTTATGCAGTCAGTGATGAATTGTTAGAAGATGCTAAGATCGGTGTGCAGGGTCAGCATGCTTCCAATTTAGGTGCGATTCTCGCGCGGGAGATCGGTGATTCGATCGGGGTTCCTTCTTATATTGTAGACCCTGTCGTAGTGGACGAGTTAGAACCTGTTTCGCGCTATTCCGGCGTGCCGGAACTTCCCAGGACGAGTGTGTTCCATGCGTTGAATCAGAAAGCGGTAGCAAAACGTTATGCCAAGGAGCAGGGCAAAGATTACACATCCTTAAATCTGATCGTGGTGCATATGGGCGGTGGTGTATCCGTGGGCGCGCACAGACAGGGCCAGGTGGTGGACGTATTCAATGCATTGGACGGTGACGGAGCTTTTTCACCGGAGAGAGCGGGGGCAGTACCGAGCGGCGCATTGATTAAGATGTGTTTCTCCGGACAGTATACCGAGAAAGAGGTATATAAGAAAATCTGTGGCAATGGCGGTTTCAATGCCTACTGTGGCACGAATGATATGCGTGATGTCGACAGGATGGCAGATGATGAGGGGGATGCAAAGGCGAAGGAAGTCCGTGATGCGTTCATCAGACAGGTGGCAAAAGATATCGGTTCTATGGCATGTGTGCTGGAAGGCAAAGTGGATCAGATTGTCGTGACCGGCGGTATCGCTTATGATAAGTTTGTCGTGGAAGGACTGAAGGCTCAGGCAGGCTGGATTGCACCGATGACCATATATCCAGGCGAAGATGAGCTTCTTGCGCTTGTCCAGGGTGGTTTGCGCGTGCTGAATGGAGAAGAGAAGGCTATGGTATACTAAGTCTGTAAATACAGAAAAAGAATATAATTTTTACAAGAAGATGTGTCCGGCGAAGAGAAAGCAGCTTTGCCGGACACATTTTTATGTTATAGGGTTCGGGTGTCAAAAGTTCTATTGTATAAGTTGAGAAGGCAGATTGCATAAAAAGTTCTCTTGTGTCGGGTTTTGTCGAATGGATTTTCTAAGCATTCCGATGT
>JAMPGN010000115.1:0-3394 GCA_023663915.1 Eubacterium sp.
TGGACGAAATAACGTTTGTCATTCAGAAATATCAAGATGTAGTATATAGGGAAAGCGTGGAAGAAAAAAACCACAAGATATGGTATTGTCTATTTTATACAAGTCCTAGCTTTAAGTGGAAGTTGTAAAAGCGGTGGAATCGCTGACAGTGATTCCACATTATGGTTATGTCGTATGGCATAGCCATATTTATATCATTTATAATTTCATACCAACAGAGAAAAGGGAAGAAAGTAAATGAAAAACTGATAACTCTGTGTTATAAATGTTCTACATATGCTTTCAACATATGATAAAAAAGTGTCTGATCTCTTTTAGGGAGCTGCTCATAGATGGCGAGTAGGTCATCAGACAGTTTATCGCGGCAGTCCGTATGCGCACTATTTAAAATATCTCCGGCAGAGCAGTTTAAAAAATCACATAAATCAATCAGCGTATCTAAACTCATCTTAGCAATTCCACGTTCTACCTGGCTGATAAAACCGACAGACAGTTCCAGACATTCAGCCAATTGTTCCTGTGTCAGATTTTTCTGTTTTCTATAGTATTTAATATTTTTTCCAAGCGTTTTATAGTTGATTCCCATGCGCTGTTTTCTCCCTTATGCACGGTTAACGATTCTTGTTATTATGATTCTCTCCCGAAACAATCCATATAAACAGAAGCTATTTTATCTATTATTTTAAAAAAATAAAGATAACAGCATTGTATTAAAGAGATTATAATGTTATTATATATAGAAATTAGAACTAATACTGTTATATTGAGAATTTATTTAATAAGTAATAATGATGTAATTTTGAGTTGGTAACAGCATAGGAAAAGCAAAGGGAGAGAAAAATGATGCGACAAATGAGAAAAGCAATCGCGATGTTGGCAGCAATTTGTGTGTTGTGCAGTACCTATGGGAATTACGCGTCTGCCGCAGAGACACAGCCGATTGCAGCGGAAGAAAACGAAACGGCAGATACCGTAGAGAGCGGCGAAGAAGCGGGTATGGAAGAGGATCCGGTCGCAACAGAAACGGAGGAAGATAACGATTCCGGGAAAGCGGGCGCAGAAGAGGAGAGCGGTGAAAACAAAGACAGCGATTCCGGCGAGGACGCAGGGACTTCGGACGAAAAAGAAGAAACAAATGAAGGAAATACAGAGGAATCGGAAGAAAACGCAGAAGATGACACATCTATAGAAGAGAATTTGGAAGTCACAGATGACAATGATTCGGAAAATAATAAGGAACCGGAAGAAGTAATTGAAGCAGCAGAAGCAGCTCTGATGGAAGCCGATTCAGTGTATGCTGCCCGTGGGGAAGTCAGCCGCATACAGTGGTTTTCGGCGTTGGTGGATACTTTTGATCTATCGGTGGCGGAGGACAATTATCCGGATAACTATTATTCTGATATTGACGATTCCTCTACCTACTATCGGACAGTCATGCTGGCGACGGAGTTCGGGCTGGTCGATGTGGAAGCGGGCGAGGCATTTGAACCGGAAGCGGCGGCTACGAGAGAGGTCACGGCGCATACGTTGAATTTCTGTCTGGGATTTACACTGGAGGAAGAAAGTTATTCTTTCAGCGAAGCAGATGAAGTATCTTACCCGGAAGATATTCAAATCGCAATCGACCGCGGTTGGTTTCAGATCAGCAACGGCAGTTTTTCGCCGGATGCGCCCATCACCTCTGCGGAACAGACAAAGATGATCGCGGATGCAAAAAATGTGCTTGCGGAAAGAAAAGAGACAGGAACGCATTCCAACAGTTATACCTTTGCAGAGGGCGTAATTGATTTAACAGGAGAAGATACCATTGTAACATTGGCAGACGCAGATATATTGACATTTCAAAAATGTCCGAAGAAATTAGAAATCGGAAGTAAGTACGGCATAGAACTTGACGGTTTTCCGATGGTCTTTGAGCCACTATCCGTTGCGCAATCAGGAGGGGAAACAGTCGTACAGTTTGAAACGGTTCCGCTGGACGAAGCATTCGCGGCGATTGATATGCAGGGAGGCGCGGAGATCGATCTGGCGACGGTTCAGGCGTACAGTGATGATGTCGAACTGCATTATATTGTGGGCGGCACGGAAGCTGAAGAGTGGGAAGATGGCATAAAGTACGATTCGCTGGACGAAGTTGGCGATCAGGAGATCAGTGCTGTTGAGGCCATTCAGGAGCTTGCACTTTCGGACCAGATTTCAGAGGATTTTGATCTGGCGCCGGGTGTGAAGGTGCATGTCAGTTGCAAAGTCAGTGATATAGAACCCAATTATGATATTAACTTTAGAGATGGGAGAGCGCACGTCGGCGTAAATGCGAAGGTCATTACCAGCTGTTCGATCAGTGCCGATATGATGAAGGCTATGGGCTTCCCATCGCTTACGCTGATAGAAATTCCCATCGCTACCGTCGGATATTTTTCTGTTGGACTGGATATGAAGATATCGGGAGAAGCGGCGTTTTCTCTGGTGGAGAATGTTTCTCTTGGATTATATTACGAAAATAATAGTTTTCGGTTGGAAAAGAATTTTTCAAAGGATTCCTTTACCATACAGACAAAAATGGAAATCAGGTCGTGCATAACGGCACGGTTGGGTATGTCATGCTGTAATATGATGAGCGGTTCCCTTTATGCAGAGTTTGGCGTGGAAAATATACTTGGGACGAAAACTTACAATGACGGTAAAACGCCAAATACATGTGCACATCATAGAGCATGGCTTTTTGCCTCGGTTGGAGCAAGAGCAACAGAAAATCTGACATTGAAGAAGCATTCATGGAGCAAGGATTACTCCATTTATACAGAGTCAAACAGTCCTGTCCGGGTATCGTTCCATTATGAGGATGGCGTGGCGGTTCCTGCGTGTACGCGCGGAACAACGTCAGCCGATGGTAAAGGATGGGGATATTATACTCCTGCGAACTCTAAGTATGGTTACAATGGAGCCAGTACGGGAACAGGGTCAGATGGTAAGCCATATACGGTCTTTGAGTATACAACAGACAAAGCTGGTCTTGCTACCATTACAAAATATAACGGTAATGTGTCTGCTCTGAGTATTCCGAAGACGTTGGATGGGTATACCGTGGTGAAAATTGCGGATTCGGTGTTCGCGAATAATAAAATGCTGCGGGTGGTGGTGATTCCGGATACCGTGACAGAGGTGGGATATGCTGCATTTAAAGATTGTACAAATCTATCGCAGGTAACTTTATCTAAAAAGCTGGAAACATTAGGGGCGGGAGTGTTCCGGGATTGTGATTCCCTGAGAGCAATAGAGATACCGAAGAGTTTAAAAAGTGCAACGGCTGGGACGAATGGAGGACCGTTTGGGTATTGTGACGGGCTCAAGGAGGTGACCTTTGAGAAAGGGACGACAAAAATAGCCAGCTGTT
>JAMPGN010000115.1:3494-13264 GCA_023663915.1 Eubacterium sp.
AAGGATGTGAGAAACTGACACAGATCAATCTGCCGGACAGTGTGACAGAAGTAGGAGCTGCTGCATTCAAGGATTGTATCAATTTATCGCAGGTAACTTTATCTAAAAAGCTGGAAACATTAGGGGCGGGAGTATTCCGGGATTGTGATTCCCTGAGGGCAATAGAGATTCCAAAGAGCTTAAAAAGTACGACGTCGTCTGTTACGCACGGAGGACCATTTAGCTATTGCGACGGGCTCAAGGAGGTGACCTTTGAGAAAGGGACGACAAAAATAGCCAGCTGTTTATTTAGCAGATGTACAGGAATTGAGGAAATAAAAATACCTGACACGGTTACGGTCATAGAGGACAATGCATTTTATAAATGCAGTAATTTAGCTAAAGCAGATATAGCTGCGTCTGTTACGGAAATACAGTCTTATGCCTTTGAAGGATGTGAGAAACTGACACAGATCAATCTGCCGGACAGTGTGACAGAAGTAGGGAATCGAGTTTTCTATGGATGTATTGATCTTCCTGAAATTGTCTTCCCGGACAGTATTAAAAACATAGGAAATGATTTTTTCTCAGGCTGCAGCAGCCTCCAGAAAGTAACCCTGCCAAATACCATAATTGAAATACCACGGAATACATTTAAGGACTGCACCAGCCTGGAAAAAGTAAACTTTCCCGAAACACTGGAAGCTATCCGCTCCTACGCCTTTTACAACACCAACCTGCCCGAGGCAGATTTACCGAAAAATCTGACCACGATAGAAAACTATGCATTTTACAATTGTGACGCATTGACCAAAGTAGTCATCCCCGATAGCGTTACGGAACTAGGTACTTATGTATTTGCGGATTGCGAACAGTTAAGCGACGTAAGCTTGGGTACAGGCATTACAAAGATTCCTTCCTACGCGTTCAACTTGTGTCCGTCTTTACAAAAGATCATCCTGCCCTACCGCACAACGACGATCAGCAGCAACGCTTTTACGAACTGTACCGCATTGACGGAAATAACCATTCCGCGAAGCGTTACCTCGATCGCGAGCGGTGTGTTCAGCTATCCGTCCAGACTGACGATTTACGGTATCGCTGGAACATATGCGGAGACCTATGCAAACAGCATCGGCGCAGCCTTTGTCAGCCGCGAAACAAATGCAACGGAAGTAAAATTGGATAAAACGGACTTAAAGCTGGTCAGAGGGAAAAAGGCTGCATTGCATTTAAGCATTACCCCGTCTGACTTCACGGATAGGGTAACTTGGAAGAGTACAGATGACAGCATCGTATCCGTGGAGGACAGCGGTGTTGTGACAGCAAAAGCGATCGGCACGGCAACGGTCAAGGTAACGGTAGGGGATCTCAGCGCGTCCTGCAAGGTGACTGTCACACAACCCGTTACTTCTATCAGCTTAAATAAAACGTCGCTGTCTATGGATGCGTGGGCGACAGAAAAGCTGACTGCCACGGCTTCGCCCTCTACGGCGGAGAATAAGGCGGTTACATGGAGTTCGTCGGATAATAAGGTGGCTTCTGTGGATGATACGGGTCTGGTGACTGCGAATACAAAGGGAAGTGCAACCATTACAGCAACGGCGCAGGATGGAAGCGGCGTTTACAGAAATTGTGCAGTTACCGTTTTGAATAACGGGTATTTGTGCACCAGCACGGCGGAATTGGAAAGCCCGCATAATTATTCTGTAAATTGCTCGGATTTTTGGCTATACACAAAAGAGGGAGCGGAAAGTTTATATATTACTTTCGATACCAGAACTAAGGTCGAGGAGGACTTTGATTTTCTTTATATCTATGACGGAAAGGAAAAGCAAATCGGAAAGTATACCGGAACGCAGTTAGCGGGGCAGACAGTGGAAGTGCCGGGCGATACGGTGAAGATTAAGCTGGTATCCGATGAGGAAGGAACAGCCTGGGGATTTAAGGTTACTTATATCATGGGAACGGGGGATGTGGAGAATGACGAGTATCTTGTGACGTTCGATTCGCAGGGAGGAAGCGCGGTTTCTGCTGTGCAGGTAGAAAAAGGGACAACGGTTTCAAAGCCGACGGATCCTGTTAGAAGCGGATATGAATTTGCGGGTTGGTATTTGGACGAAAAACCGTATGACTTTTCACATCCTGTCACAAAAAATATGGTACTGCGGGCAAGATGGAAATATATTGTGCCGGAGCCTGATCCGACAGAGACAGAGCCTGTTCCAGCAGAGGATTTGCCGGAAAACGGTAACATACCGAGCGGATTGTGGATTGCCGGAGTCAAAGACCAGGTGTATACCGGAAAAGCGATCAAGCCGGAAGTGCGTGTGTATGATGGCAGCAGACGCTTAACGGAAAAGGCGGATTATACGATCAGCTATAAGAATCATACTAAGGCAAACGATGCTTCGGATGTGAAAAAAGCCCCGACGATAATTGTTAAGGGGAAAGGAAATTATGCGGGTTCTGCGACAGCGACCTTTAGGATCGATCCGATAGATATCAATGCGGATTCTGTTTCCGTTGTTCTGGATACACTGGCGTATAATCAAAAAGTGCAGAAAAAGGCGCCGACAGTAACGTTTGCAGGCAAAAAACTGTCTCTTAATCGAGATTATACGGTTACTTATACAGCGAGTGAAAGTGACGCTTATCAAGAGGTTGGGATTTACCCGATACAGATTACTGGTATTGGCAATTTTACGGGCACAAAAACACTTAATCTGGAAATCACGGATAAGACTTTGATCAGTAAAGCAAAAGTGGTGAAAGTGCCGGATCAAACTTACAATAACGGAGAAGAAATTCGATTATCTCAGGCGGAGTTGGTTCTTTACATGAAATCGAAAGCAGAGCCTCTTGTGGAAAGAACGGATTATTCCGTGAGGTATGAGAACAACTGTGAGATCGGGACGGCGACGGCGGTAGTGACTGGTATGGGAGACTATGCGGGTACAAAGAGAGTGTCCTTTAAAATCAAGGGGAAAGCCATTAATAAAGCGGTAGTGACCGGAATTGAGAATAAAATATATAACGGTACGGAACAGCAGCAAAATATTACGGTTACAGTTGATTATAGTGTTCTGACACAGGATAAAGATTATACCGTTTCTTATAAGAAGAATAAGGACGCGGGTACGGCGCAGTTGGTAATACAGGGAATCGGAGCTTATAGCGGTACACTCAAAAAATCCTTTAAGATTGCGGCGTATGACCTTGGCGTAGATGAAAAAGGGTTGATCAGTGAACTGCAAATCAATCAGGGCACAGTTGCCGGGTCAGACGAGGGTTTAACCATGGTTTATACGCAGGGCGGTTGCCAGCCGGACGTAACGTTACGGTTTGGTGAAGTTGAACTGGTAAAAGGAAAGGATTATACGATCTCTTACCAAAATAATAAGAATATCGCTGACCGCACGGCACAGAAAGCGCCGACGATCGTTATCAAGGGAAAAGGCAACTTCAAGGGAAAGCTGTCTGAAAAATTTACGATTGTGAAGAGAAGTCTTGACGACGCAGCGTATCCTGTCGCAATGAGTGTAGCCGATGTGGCTTATACGAAAGGAGCAGGCAAATATATCAGCAAACCGACATTGACAGATATCAACGGCAAAAAACTGAAAGCCGGAACGGATTATGATGCGTCGTATATGGCGGCTGACGGTATCACAAAACTGAATAAAAAGAGCGTAGTAAATGCGGGTTCTTATGTTTGTGTTACGGTCAGAGGAAAGGGTAAGTATGACGGCTCTTTGATGACGACATATCGCATCACGCAGGCAAATTTTGCAAAGGTGTCAGTTAAGATTGCACCGCAGACTTATACGGGAAACAGAGTTTTTATTAACGATGAAAATCGAGGAGATATCACGGTCAAGATTGGGAAGACAGAGCTGGTCTGTGGAGTGGATTATGAGATTATGGAGGACAGCTATGCCAACAATATCAAAAAAGGGAATGCGTCTGTTACCTTGCGGGGGATCAATGATTACGGTGGGATGAAGACTGTGAAATTTAAGATTCAGGCGAAGAAAATGGAGTCCTTTAGCAGTATTGTCAGGGGGATGCTTGGTGAATCTTCATCTATTCTTGGATGGTAAAGCAAAATCATGGAATGTCGGCATAATGGTGACAAACTGCTTTGTATGTAAAATGAAATAGAAATGGGATAAAGGGTATTTCATCTTGTGCAAGATGGATACCCTTTTGTATAAAATTCCGGGACTGTTCACACGCCGCTGGCTTGACAGGAGAAATCCTTTCAGGTGGTGGGGTTATAAGTCTGCTGTTTTAATGCTTCATTTTCTGCGAGCAGCTGCTTGATTTTTTCGTCTTTTTCTGCAATGATTTTTGCGTCCTGTTCAATTTTTTCTTTATTTTCAGCAATCACCCGCTTATTTTCAGCGATTATCCTTTCATTAGCGCGCTGATCTAGATAATACTCTTCCCTGTCGCGGCACCACTTGCGTATCTGATCCTCCGCGCTCCATCGGAACATCGTTTCGGCTGCTTCCTGTATCGGTTCGTTTTTTGCTGCGATCATTTTGACCTCCTCCCAAGTCGCTGCTTTGAAGAACGCCGCCCATTCATGGATATGATAACGCTTATCCTCTTCTGTCGCCAGATCGATACGGGTCAGATCCAGCACGTTCAGGGTCAGGCTGTCACTGTAGGTATGATGATTCTTAATGTTTATCAGCTTATATGATGCGTAAAATTCAGGCCGGTCCGGGAACAGGGTATAGTCTAAGAATCCGATATGTACCGCAGGCTTCGCTTCCAGATAATCCTGCCCGTGATTCAACCGGTCGAAGGAGCGGCACAGGTACATGACGGAGCGGTTGTGCCAGTTCAGTCTGTTTGCAACCTGCATCTCCAGATTGATCAGGATCTCATTGTTCAGAACCACGTTGATATCCAGCCGGAATTCTTTATCGGTGATCTTTTCTCCCAGGATGATGGGGTTGGTGATCACGGCGGAGACCACCTCTGACTCCGCAAGGTGGAGCAGGGAGCAGACCAGCCCCCGCAGAGCTCTGTTGTTTTCCTGCAGGACTGCGCGGAACATGCAGTCGTTGGTCATGTTGTAGGGGATCTCGCCGTGTGCGTCCCGCAAAAATGTGTTCATGGTCTCGGAATGTTGGTTCATAGATGTGCCTTCCTTTCTCAGATGTTCGTGACGGGGTTTGCCCCAAAGAGTTACAGAATCAAAAAGCAGATTCTTGATGCGATAGAATAGAAATGTCAGAAAACATTCCTTACATAAGGATATAGCATGAAGAAGGGTAAATTGCAAAGGAATTTTGCGGAATTGAATGTAGAAAAATAGTGGACGAAATAACGTTTGTCATTCAGAAATATCAAGATGTAGTATATAGGGAAAGAGTGGAAGAGAAAAACCACAAGATATGGTATTGTCTATTTTATACAAAGCAGAAATACTTTCGATATATTCCTGTTTGCTTATATCAAATGCTAAATGATCCACGCATTGCGTAATGCGGGCAAGTCATTGAATCGAGAAAAAATGAGTGTTATAATATTTTCATAGTTGATGTAAGACTACTCAGAAAGGCGTCATCTATGACAAACTACGAAAAATCGCTCGCCCTCTGGCAGCAGAAAAACATAAAAACAGATGCGGAATTAGCGGAAGCCCTAAACGGTCACAGTATCTCTTTTGCTTATCATTCCGGGAAAATAGAGAATGAACGGATCACATTTCACGACACCAGAGAAATTTTTGAGCATGACGGCGTAACCGCATATACCGGGGATCTGCGCACCCTGTTTGAGATCCGCAATGCGAAAGATGCCAACGAGATGTTGTTAGTTTCCTTTCGGGAACGGCGGACGTTTGACGAGGATTTTATCAAAGAATTGCATCGCCTGTTAACGCAGAATACTTATGATACGCGCAGATGGCAGCTTGGCGAGCGCCCAGGAGAATACAAACGGCATGATTATGTGGCGGGAAAAGAAGAGATCGGCGCCGCGTCGGAGGATGTGGCGGAGGAGATGCTGGAATTGCTTGCGGAGTTGGCGGATGTTTCCGATGATGACGCGTTGACTGCGGCAGCGTATTTTCATGCAAAATTCGAGAATATTCATCCCTTTGCGGACGGCAACGGGCGGGTCGGGCGTCTGGCAATGAATTATTTTCTGATCCTGCACGGGCATCCCCCGATCATCATTCACGAAGAGGACCGCAAAGCCTATTATACTGCGCTGGAAGCATGGGATAGAGAGCAGGATCTCGATGTGCTCCGCGTCTTTTTGCGGGAACAGACGGAGAAAACATGGCAAAAGCAGATCGCGCGTGTCAAAGAGAGCTGATTCAATATCCCGCAAGTCTTTTCGGGTCTTTGTCATATGTTATTGAGAGCAGCCTATTTTTTCCAGCATATTGAGGGCAATGCCGGCGACCTCTTTGGGCGATATGGGGATATCTTCCATGATCCATTGGCGCGCCAGAAAATAAGTGCCGCCGGCCAGATAAGCGGAGAGCAGGCGCACGTTGTCCTCCTCCGGATTTTGAAAGACTTTCATTGTCGTTTTGTCCGAAATGTTTTGGTAGATATGATTAAAAATTTTGAGCCAGTCTGCTTCGGGAGTATGCTGAAAAAGCAGTTTTGCCAGATCGGACTGTTCGGACAGGCACAGAAAAAACCGCTCCACATCATCTGCTGTTAACGGTTTTTGAAAAGTATTGAAGATTTCTCCAAAAAATTCGCTCTGCATTTCTAAAAGAATATCCCCGGGCAGTTCATAATATCGGTAGAATGTAGTACGGTTGACGCCTGCCTCCCGACATAGTTCCGTGATATTGATTTTATCCAGATTTTTTTGTTTTAGCAGTCCCAGCAGCCCTTCTCTCAGCATTCGCTTGGTGATTTTGACTCGTTGATTCATATCCGGCATACGACTGATCCTCCCCTTAAATTATGAAAATTTTGTAAATGATACAACATTTCGACGGCAAATGTTGTGTCCACAACGTATACTAAAAAACTGTATGTTGCAAATGCAACAGATGTAGTGCTATAATTTTATAACCTGAAATTTCCTCTGTCAAGAGAGAAGAATGTGGGAGGTATTATTATGAACATGCGCAGACAAACTTGGAGTACCCTTCTTTTGTGTATCACTGAGGCAGCGGTAGGCGTTCTATTGCTGATCCGTCCGGTAAGCTTTACCGCAGCGATCATTATGGTAGCGGGCATCGCTTTGATTGCAAGCGGTATTATCAGTATTATCCGCTATTTCAAAAGCAGCCCGGAAGTTGCTGTGGTAAGCGGTCTTCTGATCCGGGGTCTGGTTTCCGTAGGAGCTGGCGCTTTTTGTGCATTGAATCCGCAATGGTTTATTGCGACGTTCCCTGTGATCGCGGTTTTATATGGCATTGTTGTGCTGATAGCAGGTTTGGGGAAAGTGCAGTTGACGGTTGATCTGCTTCGTCTGAAAAACCGCAAATGGTGGTGGGGCGCCATCAGTGCGGCTGTATCCATTCTCTGCGCCATTGTCATTATCAGCAATCCCTTTTCCTCTACAATGGTTATGTGGTGGTTCACGGGAATCTCTTTGATCGTTGAAGCTGTATTTGATCTGCTTACCATGATCATGAGCCGCAGAAACAGCAGGGAGATAGATTGAAAAATAAGTCTGATACATACGCCGGATCTCTGTAAACAAAGGAAACGGGAGGAACTGCGATGAGTGGGGAAATAAAGGAAAGCGAAGGGATCTCCCTGCTGAAAAAGGGGCAGAAAGGGATTGTTCACGCCGTATTCAGCCGTATGGGAATCATGCTTGTACTGCTGGCGGCACAGATTATGTTTATTTTCAGCGTGTTCCGCTGGTTTGGAGATTTTTTGCCGCATATTTTGGGCGGGACGGTGCTGTTTACCGTGATCATGGTCTTGTATCTGCTCAACAGCCGGATGGATCCGACGGCGAAGATTACCTGGCTGGTGGTCATCATGCTGCTGCCGGTGTTCGGCGCGCTGTTTTATTGCTACATCCAGAGCGATATCGGTCACAAAGCAATGAAAAAGCGCATCGATCAGATCGTCGATGAAACAAAGGATCTTGCTCCTCAGTCAGCGGAAACATGGGAGCGGCTGGCGTCGCAGGATCCGGGGGCGGCTTCTTTGGCACGTTATATCGCCCGGCGCAGCGGTCCGGTCTATGAAAACACGCTGGTGACTTACTTTCCTCTGGGGGAGAACAAATTTGAGGAAATGCTCCGGCAGCTGGAGCAGGCGAAGGAATTTATTTTTCTGGAATATTTCATCATCGACGAGGGGTTTATGTGGGGAAAGGTGCTGGAGATCCTTGCCCGGAAAGCCAGGGATGGCGTGGATGTGCGGGTGATGTATGACGGCATGTGCGAATTTGCCCTGCTGTCTCACGATTATCCCAAACGGATGAAACAATTGGGGATCCGGTGTAAGGCGTTTGCGCCTGTTTCCCCTTTTTTCTCTACGCATTATAATTACAGAGATCATCGCAAGATTCTGGTGATCGACGGACACACGGCTTTTAACGGCGGCGTAAATCTGGCTGACGAATATATTAACCATACCGTAAAATACGGTCATTGGAAAGATACCGCTGTCATGCTTCAGGGCGAGGCTGTGAAAAGCTTTACGCTGATGTTCCTGCAAATGTGGAATATGAGCGAAATGAAGCCGGAGTTTGACCGTTTTCTGAACGCCCCTGCCAGACAGGGGGAAGGCTTTGTCATTCCTTACGGCGACCGTCCGTTAGATGATGATAAAGTGGGCGAGCGGGTCTACATGGACATCCTGAATCGCGCGCAGCGGTATGTCTATATCATGTCACCATACCTTATTCTGGATGGCGAGATGGAGACCGCTTTGAAATTTGCCGCCGAGCGGGGCGTGGATGTGCGGCTGATCCTGCCGGGCGTTCCGGACAAGACGGCTCCCTATGCGCTGGCAAAGACCCATTATGCCTCGCTTTTGGATTCCGGGATACAGATCTATGAGTATACGCCGGGCTTTGTACATGCCAAGGTATTTCTGGCGGATGACCGCGAGGCTGTGGTCGGAACCATCAATCTGGATTACCGCAGCCTGTATCATCACTTTGAGTGCGCTACTTATATGAACGGGGGTTCCTGTATTCCGGATATCAGGGCGGACTTTGAGAAAACGTTTTCTGCCTGCCGTCAGGTTACGAAAGAGACCATCTGGCAGGGAAAGGCGGGGCTGAAAATGCTGGGGGTTTTCCTGAAAGCGGTTGCGCCATTGATGTGACAAGGAAGCACGCGGGTTTCCCATGATCCGCGGCGCAGGCAGGAGATGCTATCAATTATGGAAAGGCAGACAAAAACAACGAAACAGAATATCAAGGGATATCTCAGCAGTATCCTTGATATGCGCAGCGATATGCTGGGTTATGATGAGCTACATGATATGATGGAAGAAAATACAGTGATTCACGGGGCAAATATGTGGATCCTGATGCTTGCGATCCTGATCGCTTCCATTGGTCTGAATGTCAATTCCACAGCAGTCATTATCGGTGCAATGCTGATTTCGCCGCTTATGAGCGGTATCCTCACAATGGGATATTCTCTCGGCATCAGGGATCTTTCCATGTTAAAGCAGGCGGCGGTGCGTTTTGCTACGCAGGTTGTCATCAGTCTGGCGGCATCAACCATTTACTTTATGCTGTCTCCGCTGAAAGCGGCAACAAGTGAAATGATCGCAAGGACAAGCCCGACATTGTGGGATGTGCTGATTGCCATATTTGGCGGGATT
>JAMPGN010000116.1 GCA_023663915.1 Eubacterium sp.
TCATCATGTTTACATAATATCACATTTCCTCTTTTTTGAAAATTGATTTCCGTGATATCTTGTTGTGAAAATTGTTGCATAAATTATTGTAAAAATCCACTCTCCGCTAACGCCTTATTTAACTCTTCGCACCCTTCCAAAGCAAATTGACCGTTTTGGACAATAGAAATTTTCTCACCTTTTTCAGTCAACACAGACACTTCCCCCAGCTCGTCATAAGGAATCGTAATGTCGGTGTGACACTGGAAATACGCCTTGTTGACATCCATGTCACGAAGTAATGACACCTCGTTATCCTTGGCGATAATCTCCTTGCCATCGGGATTGAATACCTTTACATTTTCTGCATGGGAATAACAGGTGTCGCCCACTGCGAAATGCGGTCCCGTCTTCTCGGCAATCAAGATTGGCATCTTGTCCTCGATCCCATACTTGCGCGCCGCCACATACGCCGTAGTGTTCGTTCCGATAGCAAACTCGCCGAGCGGGAGCGTATCATGATGGAACAACACATTATCCTTGATATATTTGCGGTTTTCCTCCTCGGAAGGGAAATTCGCACACCCGTAATCAGCAACCATACCATCCTCGAATTTCATCCAGATGTCTTTGTATTCCAGCCCGTTTAAAAACACCCGTGTCACATGGAGCGTCCCGTTTGTTCCGGCAAGCACCGGTGAAGTAAACACTTCACCTACCGGAATATTCACATCCGCCACACAATTCTCGAAATTGGTCTCTTTTGTAGGATCGTCCAGTTTGTGCAGCCGGATTGTCATGTCCGTCCGATTTGCCCCGCTTCCTTTGACTTTTACGGTCAATCCTCGATCCAAAGTGTCTATGATCTTCTGCTGGATTCCCTGATAGAGCTTATAATCCAGCGTGTTGATCCGCACGATATCGTCGAAGATCTCTTCGTACCGTGCTCCGATATCCGGCACGGGAAACGCTATGATGGTAAAACTCCGTTCCTCGCCGGGGATATACTTGTTCTGCAGCGTTCCCGCCTTGGAAGCATACTCCACAGAAAGTTTCTGCTGCTTCTCCGACAGTTTGTAAACCGTTTTTTTCGTTTGCGGCACAAAGGGTTTCTCACCGAAAATCTCCACCACCGCCGGACCGCCAAATACCGCCGCATCCTGCCGATACTGCTCGTAAGCATTCCTCATACAGTCCAATTTCCGTTCCACGAGAAGTTTGTCAAGTATCAAGGCATGATCTTCCCTGTGGTCATAATCGAACTGTTTGTTGGGATTGGCACCGAAGAAACCATTCTTGTTGACACTTCTGCCCTGGAAAATATTAGTACCGGCACGATAGATCGTCGGACGCAGACCGATTCGGTCAAAATTCTCAACTGCCTGGCGCATCATGCGCTCGAACCCGATACAATATCGGAGATTCACCGTTTTCTTGATGGAGATATCCTTGTTGCCTGTCTCAAATCCGATCCGGTATCCTTCCGTATAGGTATCCGCCAGCAGCCGGATACGCTCCTGCGGCATTTCGTTGAAATGTTTTGCCATCCTCAGTTCGTTGTCGGTGACGTACTCGCCGTAATAATACAAATACCGCAAGTCATTTAAATCGCTCTTCATAATGATGTTGTAAGTGAAATCTTTGTCTGGACAAAGAAGCGCCGCCGTCCGCTCAAGGGACTCCGGCTCATAGTAATCACTCACATACCAATACAAGACCTGTCTGACCGCTTCCGGCTGCAAAGACTCTCTCTCCTGCACCGCGCTCACAAACTCTTGATAGACTTCCAGCAAAAGCTCCAACCGTATCACCATATCAAATCGATTCTGCTCAAAGGCTGCCGGAATCATCCCCCTCAGTTCCGTATAGAGGAAAGACAACATCTTTCCGATTGACTCACCCAGACAATCTACGGCATAGTCAGGATTACCGTAACTGTACGCATAATTTTCCGGAAGAATGTCCTCATACAATTCTCGGTTGAATGCCCGAAGCTCCTCCATATCCATCTGTCGCAGCCTGCCGCTCTCCACAGTCTCCCAAGCTCGGTCCATCAATAAGACAAACTCAGACATACATTTAAAATACGTCTGTATAGGCTCTGGGCAAATTGACTCACCCAGTATCTCCCTGGTTCTCTCGATCCCAAGCACGTATCTTTCTTTTTCCAGATCTCTTCTGTCCGTCTCCGAAATATATATATCTTCCATTTTCTCAATCTCCTTACCATCATTCACGACGCATAAGCCCCCGCATACAGAATCACGCTGATTGCAGCAAGCGCAAGAACATTCAGCACAATGCCTAGATACGTAAAAAAATAAAATTTATCCCGCTCTGTCTTAGAGACCACCCCCAGCCCAACTCCCACAAAGGCAAAAATCATGACTAACATCGCCGCCGCACCGTACTGCCTCGGAATGTCGCCCGCCCGCAGATAACTCATGATGACGGCATACGCCAGCGTCACTAACGAGATCACTCCGAGTATCGTGGACATGATCCCCTTCTGCGTATGCTCTTTATTCGTAAACATATAACTGTTTTTTTTCGCCATAAAAGCTCCTTAACCCTGTATTATTTCGCCGTATTTCATAAATATGCACACCTCTTTTGCATGCATCCTGGAAAAATATCTGTCTATGAAAGCATGAAATGGGTATCCCCGACGCTCCGGAAACACCCATCCAACTCTTTTTATCATTTTAGAATAAAATCTTGTTTCTTCCCGCCAGCAGTTTCGCACCGCTGATAATCAGAAGCACGCCGCTTGCCACACCGACCACCAAAGCAACCACGCCGACTGCAATGTTCAGTGCGCCCGAACCGCCCATTGTCTTATAAGTTTTCTCTTCCATCTTTCCGCTCCTTTTCTATCCCTATGATTCGTAGCCGCTTCCTATCTTCTCGCCTACTTTGCTCCGTATTGCTCATAGTATGCGTCAATAGCGCCCTTTAACGTATCATCAATATACACCGTACCTTTATAAGGCTTATTGTAAAGACAGCTTACGACCTCCTCCATCGTCACGATCGCATCCGCTTCAAAACCGTATTTCTGTGTGATTTCCTCAAGTGCGCTCTTCTCACTGTCAAGCCCTCTTTCCATACGGTTTAATGAAACCATCAAACCTTTGATCTGCACATCCGCTTGACTTGTGAGAATCGGAAATGTCTCTTCAATCGATTTCCCAGAAGTGGTCACATCCTCGATCATCACTACCCTGTCGCCGTCTTTTAATTTGCTGCCAAGCAAGATCCCCGTATCACCGTGATCTTTCACTTCTTTCCGGTTTGAACAATAACGTATTTCCTTACCATACAACTCACTGATCGCCATAGTCGTTGCCACGGACAGCGGGATTCCCTTGTAAGCCGGTCCAAATAGTACATCGAAATCCAGCCCGTACCGATCGTGGATTGCCTTCGCATAGTATTCTCCCAGCCTGCGAAGCTGTGCGCCCGTCACATACGCTCCCGCATTCATGAAAAAGGGGGATTTTCTACCGCTCTTTAACGTAAAATCTCCAAATTTAAGCACCTGGCTGTCAACCATAAACTCGATAAACTGTTTCTTGTAATCCTCCATATATCGTAAAACCTCCGTATTCACAGGCATTTCAGCCTTTTTATCCATCACCGCCTCCTTCCCGTGAAAAATCTGGGAAAGAACCATTAAATATTCTTTCCAATTCTACCACATTTTTCTTTTATATTCAATCCGTTTTGTTTTATCATTTTATCGTATCAAAGTATCTGATTCAATAACCACTCTTCTAATTTGCCCTTATCTACAATTCTTTCTATTTTTGATATACGAAAATAGGATAATTATATAGCAATATACAGCATTATGTGATAAAATATTCTTAGTCAGTATAGACAGTATGGGGATAGTTCCTCGGTTGCCCTTTTCGGAAACGGAAAGGGGGGTTCTATGGACACATTAGAAATTTTGACACTGCTCTTAGTGGTATTCGCCGCTTTAGCTTACATAGACAATCACAACAACCGAAAATAGACAGAAAAAGGCTATCCTCTACTCGCAATAGGGGATAGCTCATGCAACTTGTAAATCATTTCTTATAAGTTTCCGTCTGGGGTAATGGGGACGACCAATATCTCCGTTACCTTCTATACTGATTATAAGCAATTCCTTGCTCATTTGCAAGTGTAAAAGTTTAGGAATGGGGATGTTTCGGCATCTCCATTTTTCATGACTTAATCTTACGCCAGTGGAGTTAAGCGATAGCGTTGTGACTGCATCATCAAGTTTTGATAGCAAGTTCTCCACCTAGACCTGTTAGATTTACTTTTGTTTCAACCAATTTATGACCGACATATATTTCTACCCTGCCTTGAACTTCCTTACCCCGCAGTAACTTACGCCCTCGCCGCCAATGCCTGCGCGATATCTTCCTTCATGGCGATGACCGCCGCCCTGGAAGCATCCGCGAAGTTCTCCGCACCGTACTGCGCATACTGTTCCTGCTGGTATGCCGCAATAATGCCTCTCGAAGAATTGACAATCGCCCCAAATCCATCCTCCTGAAAGAAATGCACCAGATCCGCGCCTTTGCCACCCTGCGCGCCATACCCCGGCACGAGGATAAAAGTCTTCGGCATGATCGCACGCAGAATCCTGCCCTGTTCCGGATAAGTCGCACCCACCACGGCACCTACATAACTGTAGGAATCACCCATGCACTCTGCGCCCCACGCCGCAACCTGTTCGCCCACGACCTCATAAAGCGGTCTGTCTGTGCCGTCAGCCTCCTTAACCATTCTGTCCTGCAGTTCCCCGCTGCTGGGATTCGATGTCTTCACCAGCACGAAGATTCCTTTCTTCTCTTCCTGGCATACCTTGATAAAAGGTTTCACGCCATCCGAGCCAAGATAAGGATTCACGGTCGCAAAATCTTCATCAAACCCTCTGCACATGGTATTCCCTACCTTGACCTGTCCCAAGTGTCCCACCGCATATGCCTCAGAAGTGGAGCCGATGTCACCGCGCTTCACATCACCGATGACCACCAGCTCCTTCTGCTTACAGTATTCCACTGTCTTCTGAAAAACACTCAGCCCTTCGATGCCGAATTGCTCATACATAGCGATCTGCGGCTTTACTGCCGGAATCAGATCATATATGTTGTCAATGATCGCCTTATTATATTGCCAGATTGCCTCCGCCGCACCTTGGAGCGTCTCACCGTACTCTGCAAAGGCTTTCTTCTGAATCTGTTCGGGTACAAATTTCATGGCAGGGTCTAACCCTACCACAATCGGCGCCTCCGTCTTCTTGATCTTATCTACTAATTTATTTATCATAGAGTTTTTCCTTCCAAATCCCGAAGCACATACTGATTCTCAATATAAAGCGTAAATTCATCTCTCGACACCCATTTCCACTCACCGTAATCTTCCGTCAAAACGATGTTTGGCTCCTCTTCCTCCTCGATAGAACACAGATAGGCGATGCCTACGCAATGCGTATCCCCTAACATACTCGACCATGTATATTCAATTCTCTCAATCGTGCCGTCCACAGCCAACTGCTCTTTGATCGCACGACGCACTGTATCGTCCGGCGCTTCCCCATGAATCACTTCCGCATTGATAAATTCCCACACAAAAGGATCGGGAATACGGTCATCCACCCATCTTTTGACCAGCAGATACTTATCACCTTTCTTGATAATGCCTTTTACTCGCAAGAACGTATCCTTCATACTGTTACCATGCCTTCCTCATCAATCATTATTGTCTGTACCATTACTTCAAATAGTAACATCGGCTTTTTGCATTGTCAATCTTATCTCGTCTGCAAAAATTCATATTCTCTCTTCGCCGCCGCGTCATCGGGATAGGACTTTAAATAACTGTTCATCAGCGCCGCAGCCGTCTTGTAGTCATGCATATACTCATAGGCGACAATCTCATTAAACTTGAGCGTCTGCATCATACCGTTATCCTCGATATTCATCGCCGCCTGAAAAGCCGCGAGCGCATCTTCGTACGCTTCCATCTTCATTCTGCAAAGCCCCAGCTGATTATAGATTTCCGCCTTGCTCTGGTCATTCTCCGTATACTGCGCATAGATCGTCGAAGCGTAATTGTAATCTCCAAGCGCCTCGTAAGTCCTGCCAAGATAAAGCGCTGCGCCGTAGTCTGTCGCTGTTTTGAGATTGCTTAAATGGCTGCGCGCATTTTCGTAGTCACCCATATAATAACAGATGCGGCCCATATCATAATCCGAAATGGATTTCTCATTCTCCGTCAGGGCATTCTGCAGGTAGATCAGTCCGGCATCCTTATATCCGTATTCTTCGAGAGCCATATAGATGCGTATCATCTGATCGTAGTCCTTACCATCCAACGCCAACGCCTGATCGAAATCAGCCTGCGCCCCCTCAAAATCATTCTGTGCCAGCTTCACACATCCCCGCAGATAGCAGGCATCTTTGTCCTTCGGGCGGAGCGCGAGGATCGCACTGTAAGCGTCCGCTGCATCCTGCAGCTGTCCGTTCTTGTAATATGCCGTGGCGAGGTAATAGTTGATATCGAAATCAATATCCTCCACCTTGTCGCCTCCGGCATGCAGCGCCGCCTCCAAATAGACGATCGCTTCCTCATACTCCGTCATTCCCATGTAGGCGAGTCCCATGCCGCGGTACAAAAGCTGTTCGTCCTCGCCTTCGTCCTGTGCATTCTTGAAATAGCTAAGCGCCTCACCATACTCAAGAGCCTGTATTGCATCCATGCCCTGTTTCGTATAACTTACCTGCTCCGCGCCCCCACATCCGCCGAGAAACACTCCCATAAAGACAGCAAACAGAACACATTTTATTGTTTTTGTATCTTTTCCGTTCATATGATTTATCTTCATGCCTTACCGTATCTTGTCTTATTTCCAGACTGCTACCATATCGTATCCGCACATTCTTCTTATGCCGCACGCCTGCACATCGACACTCTCCACTACATTACCATGATACCATACCGTCCGCTTAAATCCAAGTAAAGGATTTCTTTTTGGACGTTTAAAATAAGTTTCCACACGCCAAATCTTTCATGATCCCGAAAAACTCCCGCACCATATTATTTAGTTGGAAATATACGTTAGAACGTGCCGAAATGCCGCACACCTCCTGGAATCCAGCCGCCTTCGCCAGATGCACGCCCCGGAAAACATGAAAATTATTAGTAACGATCCCAACGCTCACATCTCCACGCCCAATGAGCGCCATGCTGTAGGCGATATTCTCTGATGTGTCCGTAGACTTATCTTCCAGCAGGATTCGTTCCGGTGCAATACCCTTCTGCGTCAAGTACTGATACATTCCTTCCGCCTCAGTGCACGGCTCGTTGCTTCCCTGCCCGCCCGACACGATGCAGACCGTGTCCTCGTTGTCGATCAGATAATCATACGCCGCATCCAGACGAAACTTAAGCGCCGCGCTCGGTCCTGCCGGTTTCATCTGCGCACCCAGCACGATAATATAATCCAGATTTTCCTTGCCATGGTCGTGAAACCTGCTTAATATGCACCCTTCCACAATCACAAAAAGCACACCGCCTACAAGCACAGCCGCCAGGAATATCTTCCTGAAAAACAGCGGTATCCTGTCCCACACGCCAAAATGAAGGAAGCACGCCAGAATGACAAGGCAGATCCCTCCTGCCGCCCACACCAGATAGAACCTGCTGCCCGACTTGATCATAAATACGACCGCACAGTAGGCAAAACAGCACAACGCTGCCAGAAAACACAGAATGCTCATGATCTTTTTTCCCATCTTATACACCGTCCCGAATGATTTGCATCCATTTCTTTTTCTAATACAATAAAAGAAATTTCTTAAATCCGGCGTCTGTCATTCTTAATTTTTTCATAAAAAAGAGTCTGCCGAACGATGCCTGGCATCCTATTGGCAAACTCTTCACATTTATCATACAGGCCGCTTCCATAAAGAACAGATTACTTCTACAAAGAACGGATCACTTCCACGGTCTTATCATATGCCTTCGTTACATTTCCCATATAATTCATGATACTCTCCTCGTCGTAAGGCTCCGCACGCAGTGCATCCGTGAGCGGCGCCGCATAATCCATAATGCCGCCTAAACCGAGATTGCCGCACAATCCCTTGACCGTATGCGCATGTGTGAATGCATCTTTCCAGTTCTTGTCATCCACCGCCTGTTTGAGTTCCCCGTAATTCTTGTCATCCAGAAACTTCCTCAACATTCTCAGGTAAAACTCCTCCTTACCCATGAAACGTTTGAGCACTTCGTCATAATTCACTCCGACTGCCATCAATTTCTCTCTCATTTTCTTCTCCCCTGTCCACGTTTCGTTTTGTGATATCCGGCATGTAATACCACATGCCCCAACCATGTTCCCATGATCCTGACAGCGACGTCCCAGCCTGCGCTGAACAGTTATGTCATATCTACCTATTAGATTACGTTTTTTTGCGATAAATATCAAGTCTTTAATTATAAAAATATTATAATCCCCAACTATGATAATTTTTGCAGTTGTGATATTATACGGAATATGGTAAACTATTGCCAGAAAATAGTAGGAAAGGAGTCCTCCTTATGCCATCGGAAATAAAATGGAATGATCGTTTTAACATCGGCGTTGAAAGCATTGACAAAGCTCATCAGCGGCTTTTTTCAATCGTCGGCAAACTCGTTGCCCTCAACGAAGACGAGGCAAAACAACAGCATGCATGCCGGGAAGGTATCAAATACTTCAAAAGTTATACTTTAAAGCATTTTGCGGATGAAGAAGCCTATATGCAGTCCATCCATTATGCCGGTTACGCCATGCATAAGAGTCTCCACGACAATTTACGGGATAAGACCCTCCCCGCCCTCGAAGCCGAGCTGGAAGCGCAGGATTACTCGGTGGAATCCGTTCAGCATTTCCTTGGAATCTGTATCGGCTGGCTAAACGGGCACATCATGATCGAAGACCGTGCCATCACCGGCAAGAATGCCAACAAATGGGTACATAAAGCTTCGGATGATGAAATTGACTCACTGACCAAAGCGATCCTGCAGGGATTGCAGACATTATGTCAGGCAAAAGCACAGGTAGTCAGCCTGCATTACAGCGGCGAGAAATTTTCTTCCGGAAACACGCTCTGTTACCGCCTGACCTATGTCTCCAAGCACAAGGAAAAGGGCAATATCCAGCTCTTTCTGGTTTACGAGGAATCGCTTATCCTGCGAACACTCAGCGAGATCCTTGGCGAGAACATCAAACGCATCGACAAGACTTCCATCTATGCCATGAAACTTTTGTCCGAAGAGTTTGTCAAACACATCAAATCACACTTTAACTTTGACAAAAGCTACCGCCTCGACAAAAACGACATGATGACTTTTGACCAGTTTGTCCGCACATTCGACAAGAAGTATCCGCCGTACAGCCTGCTGTTCAACACGGAAGGCAAAGGATATTTCGCGTTCTGCGCGATCGTCTGAAACGTGGCTTCGGACTGGCGCTCCTTACATACGGAACACCAGTCCGAAACTCATTCCATCTTCCATCCTTTTTGCAAAAATATCCCCCTCCATCTTAAGCATGATCTGCTTGCTGATAGAAAGTCCGAGTCCATTGCCCGCCTGCTCCTGCGCATTGCTTCCCCGGAAAAAGCTGTCAAACAAATGCGGCATCTCCTTTTGCTCCACAGGCGTACCCGAACTGAATACCTCTATGACCTGGCAGTAATCTTCCTCATAAAATTCAATTCCGATCCGCTTTCCGTCACCATATTTCATGGCATTTTCCAACAGGTTCTCCAGCGCCTCCACTGCACGGTCGATATCTCCTTTCAGGAGTTTGTTCTCGTATCCGCCGATTTCAAAATCCGTCATGGCAAACTTACATTTCGGCTCATAGATTTTCCTAATGTGATCCATGTAATCTCTCAGATAAAACTCCGTATTCATTACTTCAATCTCAAAAATATCTTCGCTCGCCGTGTTCGCGATCTCTCCCACAAATTCCTCAATCTTCTGCGCATGGCTTTCGATCTGTGCCGCCGCGTGTGTCTGCTGATCTGCCGTCTTATAAATTCCTTCCCGCATAGCCTTGGCATATAATTTGATCGCGCTTAAAGGAATCTTGATGTCATGGGATATGGACAAAAGCAGTAACTTCTTTTCTTTTTCCAGCCGCAGGGTCTGTGCCTTCGATGCATTTAACGTATCCCGCAGCATCGAAAGCCCCCACACGAACCTTCCGAAAAATTTCCCCCTATTCTCCTCCACATCCACCTGCATATGCCCTTTCGCCAGTTCGTAGGGCATCTCGCTGACCGCGTGGAACGGCTTGAGAATCCTCTGGCGGACATAGCATAACACCACAAATGCTATAAGCCATAAGACAAGCAGTATACCTTCCGCAAGCCACAAGGTATGAGTGTCTTCTGCCTTTGCCAGATAATCGAACCGTACATAGCCTGTCAGTCTGCCTTCTATAATAAGTGGATATACAGTACTGTTCACTTTATTACGGTTTCGATAAAAGTTAGATAACACCTGTATTTGCTCTTGTGTTAATTCTGCATTTGATTCCGATTTCGATTCTGCCTTTAATTCTGATTTCTCGTCAGTTTCCAGCTCTAATTCTGTATCCTGCCCGTACACCGCCTCTATCGGCAGAAAGCTGACTGCCTTCACATACTCCCTATCACTCAGATCAGGCTCAGAAAACGCACCGGCTTCCTCTAAGCCCCGCATTATCTGATTGATCTCCACTTTGTAGCCTACATCTTCTCCTACTCCCTTGTCGCGAAGGACAACTGCCATCAGTAGGGCAATGACCAGATAAGTCAATATTGAAAAAGCTAAAATCCCGTCATACTTCTTCATATCGATACCCCACACCCCACACGGTCTGTATCCGCCTCGGCTTCCTGGGATCTTCCTCGATCTTGTCCCGCAACGTCTTGATATGCACGGTCAGCGTCTGGTTCTCACTGAAGCTGTCCACGCCCCATATCCGGTCAAACAGATATTCCTTGCGCAATGTCTTGCCCGGATTCTCCACAAACAGTAAAAGAAGCTCATACTCTTTTACGGTCAACATGATCTGCTCATGATCCACAAATACCCGCTGCGCCTCTTTGTCAATCGAAAGACCGCCCGAATGAATCAGCGTACTTTCCTGCTTTAAGCTGTACTCCCGCCGAAACAACGCCTTGATCTTTGCCGATAGAATATCCATGTCCACCGGCTTCTCCACATAATCATCCGCCCCCTGGATAAATCCGTTGATCTTATCCTCTTTGTCCACTCTCGCACTCAGGAAAAGTATTGGCGTATTACTTTTCTCCCGAATCCGGGCACACACGGCAAACCCGTCCATCTTGGGGAGTGATACGTCCAACACGATCAGCTTCGCCTTATCTCCGGTCAGATACGCAAGCGCATCCTCCCCGGAAAAGACACTCTTCACCGAGTATCCTTCCCGCCTTAAGAAAACGCTGATTAATTCATTCAGTTCTTCGTGGTCTTCCACCAAAAGAATATCCGTCATGTACGCTCCCTTTCTAAAATCCCATCTCCATCAGCCATACCGACAATTTTTTCTCGCGTTCCCTGTCCTCTTCCTGCCCCTTGTATTTTCCGAAAGCATATTCGCCTTTAATGCTCCCGTCCTCAATATAGAGAATCCTGTCGCTCTTCGCCGCCACTTTCATATCATGGGTGACTAACAGGATCGTCGTCCCCTCCGCATTGATGCGGTTCAACTCTTTCATGACTTCCTTAGAGTTTTGTTGGTTCAACGCTCCGGTCGGTTCGTCCGCAAAGATCATTTTCGGGTGATTGATCAGACTGCGGCAGATACATGCCCGCTGCAACTGACCGCCGGACACCTCATTGATGTCATGTTCCGCGATTTCGCTGATTCCAAGTTTATGCATCAATTCCTTCGCCCGATCGTTGATCTGCCTTCTCTTTTCCTTTCCCCTTCCGTTCTTCGACTGATATGCCGGCAAGATAATATTATCATAGATGCTTAAGTTTTTTAACATATACATCTGCTGGAAGATAAAACCCATCTCATTGAGACGCAGGCTGCTCATCTGCTCCGAATCCAACGCGCTGATATCCTTTCCGAAGAAATCGACTCGCCCCGCCGTCAGACGATCCATTCCGCTGACCGTATATAGAAGCGTAGATTTTCCCGACCCGCTGGGACCCATGACTGCGACCATCTCCCCCTGTTTAATTTCCATGTTGATATTTCTAAGTACATTATTCTGTCTTTTATTAATAACATATGTTTTGCATAAATCTTTTACTGTCAATGTATTTGTATTCATCATTTTCCCTTTCTCATCTTCTTTTCCAAATACGGCAATCTGCCTTCACGGGCAATAAAACCTTCCTATAGGACGCTCCCTGTTTACTCGATATCATTCACTTCCTTCAAATCCACTTTCCTCACTCCGCCCGCGCACAGTAACGCAGTTGTTCCCGTCACCGTAAGAAGCAACAGCGGATACAGAACATACTCCTCAATCGTCCCAGTAACTAATTTGATCGAGGTAGCGCCCATGGTGGCAAAGATCGGACCTATAATGTAAGGCGCTAGCAGATTGGTCAGCAGCGTTCCCACAATAACAGATGTAATCAGGATCAGCAGCACCCGCGCAGTCTGCCAGCCCCGGAGTGACCCATCTGTAAAACCGATGCTCTTAAGCAGTGCGATATCTCCCCGCTCCTTCGTCATGAACGTCTTCATAAGCAGTATGGTTATCAGACAGTTGATGACAAGGACAACGCCCACGATAAAATAGGTCAGTGTGTTGATCTGCTCGATGATTCCGCCAATCATGCTGTCCAGAAAACCCTGTGCATCCATGATGCGGTAATCCGGAAAAATGTTTTTCAACCGCTCGCAAGCCTCCTCGCTCTCCATCCCTTCAATCTCTACCTGCATACACAGCAGCCCGCTGATGTATGCAGAATCCATCGTTGCGCTGCGGCTCACCCGGCAGCCCTGTCCCATATTCATCATCGACTGGTAGGTTCCCGTGACGATAAATTCCTCCGTCCGCTCTGTCGTCTCAAAATATATGGTATCTCCTATGCCCACGCCCAGCTCCTGCGCCGTGATTTCCGTAATCATCACTTCGTTGGCAAGTTCCGACTCCCTGCCGGAAAGCAGC
>JAMPGN010000117.1 GCA_023663915.1 Eubacterium sp.
GAATCACACGCCTCATAGAGAATATCATGAAAGCGATTGTCCAGTTCCGCCATCTGATCCATGTGTCCCTTAGACGCATGAAACTCCGCCAGATATATATTCTCCTCCATCTCTTCCATCTGTTCCTTGGTGATCTTCTCTGTGGCAAGTTTTGCACACAATCCTTCCAGAAGGGAACGTATCATGTAAATGTCTTTCACATCTTTTGCCGTAATGCCGGTTACATATGCTCCTTTATTCGGTACAATCTGTATGAGTCCTTCTAACTCCAACTGCCGGAAAGCCTCCCGGACGGGCGTGCGGCTCACGCCGAGTTCCTCACCGATCGCTACCTCTTTTAACTCCTCATGCTCCTTATACTTGCCGCTCAAAATATCTTCCCGCAATTTCTGGAACACCCTGCCCCGCAGGGAATATTTGTCGTTCACTTCGTTTTTTAAATCGTAATTAGCCATGATCTTTCTTATCTATGCTCCTTTTTCCATATGGCAGATAACATTCATTTCCATAATGTGTCCTGATTTTACCAGTGTCTATCGTCACCTAAATATACACCACGTATTATTGTATACAATCATACCATTTCTGTCAACCGGAACGGAACATTTCTTCCAGATTCAGCATCCCCCACCCCTGTTTGCTCCACTCATCGCCCACATCACGGGCACTGTAGATCATGTTACGCTTTACCTGTTCATTGTTCATATATGGGTATTTTTGCAAGAAAAGCGCAGATGCGCCCGATACGATTGGCGTTGCCATAGATGTGCCGCTCTTTTGGGTATAGGCATTGCGGTATCCACTCCGGTAATTTCCCCGGCATTGCACATTGCAGGAAATAATATCTGTTCCGGGGGCTACCACGTCCGGCTTGCGGTAGAGCATATCACGGCTTCCTCTTCCGGAATAATTCTCACACAAATCCCTACGCCGCCCGAAATAACCACCCTCATGGCACCCTACCGTGATGACCTTGCGGCTGCTTCCAAGCGGCGAGATGGTTCCTTCTCTTGGTCCGTTATTTCCTGCGGCGCATACCACCACGATCCCCTGTTCCCATGCTGTATCCAACAGTCCGACCAACTCATTCATACGGTCTTTCCCGCCGCTGTCACCGATTCCCAGCGATATATTCAACACTCTGATCTGGTAACGGAGCCTATTCTGCAGTACCCACAGCAAACCTTGATACATGCTATCGATACTTCCTTCGCCGTTGTGGTCAAGTACTTTGCCGATGCATAGCCGACATGTCGGCGCCATTCCTCTGTATAATCCACGGGACGCATAGCCGCTCCCACCCACACAGCCTGCAACATGAGTGCCGTGACCGCTGTCATCATAGCTTCCCTGCCGTCCGTTTACAAAATCCATAAAAGCAATCACACGGTTATCAAAATCTGGGTGTGCACCGATACCAGTATCGAGAACCGCCACAGAAATGTTATCTGTCACGATATCATTTTGTATACGCTCAATGCACCCTACCTGTTTTCTGACACGATTCACGACAACTCACCACTTACTCAAAATCTTCTGCCGTTCCTTCTTTGGCAGATTGTGTCGTTTATGCGCAAAAAATCCCGGCTATAGATTTATTCTATGCCGGAAAGTTCTTGTTGGTTCAGTGTTGTTTTCTTAATTATTTCGATCGTCTTCCTTAGATTTGGCAATGTACTCGATTGCCTTCTTATCTTCCAAAATCATAATGTTAAATAATTCCACCCAATATAACATATCGGAATATGATAAAATGTCAAACTCGTTTAGGAAAATACTATTCAGCATAAGCGTTTTGACCCGCCCTAAGCTAAAGGTATCATGCCCCGGAGTTGTTTGCGGCATATATAATTTATGCGTTGCAATCCAATTTGCCTTAACACTGTCCTCCCTGTATTTATATAATAAATTATCTTTGATAATCGCTAAACTGACACTAAATGAAAGCCGTGCATTGGATAAAAAAACTTCATCACTAGTCTGCTCCTCAATTTCAAATCGAAAAACTTTGTATTCCATGAGCACAGACGCAAAACATGCTGCCACCTTATGGATATCGATTCTCTGCTCTTCATCCGCACTGTTGTAGTGATATAATTGCTTCAGCTCCTTTTTCGTGTTTTCGTAAATCTCCCGAACCGCCGCCTTATCCTGTGGTAGATTACAGACATGAATCTGAATATTCGCATCAACGCTTTTCATGCGCTTTAACAGGAGATCCGTCATGGGAATAATGATATTATCCCATATCTCATCAAAAGTTATCTCTCGCATCCCTTCTCCATAACCTAGATGTATAAATCATGTTTAACATTCCATGCTTTGGAAGACGCTACCACATCGTCTATTGTGTACTCACTGGAATTTTTAATTTTATTACGACCAACAACTTCTTTTAATATACCGATTTTCTTTTTCCTTTCTTCTTTTTCCCTTCCGGATACTTTATCCAGAAAATTCTTAATTGTGTCTGCCATCTTCTACCTCCTTATTTTTGTTCATCTATCATTCTTTCAAAAGCCTTTTCTTCTTTTACATCAAGTTCCACCTTCGTATGCGTAAGCCTGCGATCCAAGCAAAAGAACCAAGTAATGAATATATACCCTAAAGAAAGGAATCCAAAAATTATAGAAAGCCACATATAATCACAACGGGACAGCCACAAAATATACACTACACCATATGCCACAAGCGATATAGTCGATAATGACAATCTGCTCTCAATAATAGGGCAAAAATTATTTTTATAAATCATCTGCTGCGCAATCAGCGTAATCATGACTGATACAATCGACGGAAAGAAATAGGTATATATAGTCTTTAAAATATCCAAAAAATTATACTCCGTCTTCGTAAACCATATATCAAACAACGCACAAATCGCGGTAATTAAAAATGGAGTAAAAATACAACCACTATTCTTCTAGTTATGTCTTCTCTTCCGCCTGTCACCCCGATAAGCAAACACCGCAAACGCCGTGCAGACAAGTCCTGCACACAAGAACCACTTCGGATGGATACTGTTATCGCCCGTATTCGGTGAATCGTCCTTGTTGCCAAGCGATACGAAAACCGCCTGCCCGTCCTGCACATCCGCTACCGCCATACTGTTATTGCCGAAATTATAAATACCATACGGCGAAAAATGTTTCGCCGAAAAAGTGATCGCGTCCATGCCGTCCACAGATATGATATGACTCTCCACCTCTTCAAGCTGTCCGTCCGCATCCAGGCAGACCACATGCAGGTTATCTTCACCGACCCCGTTCGGAATCGGAATCGTGACCTCCACACTCTGTTTACCGAGCGCAGTGATCGGCACGCCGGTCTCTGCCTCTGTCATGCTGATCTCATATGCACACAAATTCCTTGGCAGTTTGTTGCCGTAGATTTTTTTATAAACATCACCGATTCTGGCTTTCGCCTCTTCACTATCCTCAATCTTCAAGATATAGTTTTCTTCCGACCCTTCCATCACGGCGCTTGACACGCCATCTTTCGGCAGAGAATAACTGTTGACCTGTACATCGATTCCCTGATATGGTGCATCCTCTGAGACTTCACTGCTGTTTATCTTCTCAGCGCCTTCTTCAAGCACATACGTCATTCCGTCAATCTGGCATGTCTCACCTGCCACTGGGAAAGAACCATACCCCTGTTTTCCGACAATCTGCAGCGTGCCGTTCTCGCCGTCCGCCGCCTCTTTCGTCATTTTGCAGACAATTCCCTCAAAACCTGCCGCACCATTATCCAAAACGGTATCCGTCAGATCACTCACGCTCTCCGGAATGACCGCTATTGTATTGCCCTTAAACGCCAAATCACGGTAATTATCCCTATATACTTTGGTGGAAGCCGTCTCATAAGACAGTTGCGGAAGACTTTCCCCACCAAACACGACCACGCCATCCTTTCTATCGGAAGCCCCTTCTCTGTCATACGCACGAAGTCCGATCTTCTGTGCCGATGCCGGAATATGTATCGTCGTAATCGGACACTCCGCAAAAGCCCTGTCCCGAATCTCTTTGACCTGATTGCCGCCTTCCACGTCGGTCAACCCGCTGCATCCTTGGAACGCCGCTTCGCCGATCACTTCCACGCTATCCGGCAGAATCACCTTATTAATGCCGGTACAATCCTTGAACGCCTCCGCACCGATCTGTTTCACACCTGCAGGGACAGACACAATACCGCCATTTCCTTTATAAGCCAGCAAAATGCCATCTCCGACAGTCAGAAAATCACCTGTCCCATTTTGCTTCCAGTTCGTCAGCCACGGCGTCTTCTCAAATGCCGCCGCCTCGATATTCTGGACGCTATTCGGAATGACTACATTAGTCAACCCATCGCAATGGTAAAATGCCGCATAACCGATCGTTTCCACGCCATCCGGAATCCGAATCGACTCCAACGCAGACCTTGCAAATGAAAATTCTCCTAATCTGACGATTCCGTCCGGAATATCAAACGAAGTCATCTCATCATCATAATACGCCTGCGCCGCTATGATAGAGTTATCGACAACCGTATATTTCGGGAACGAACCGCCTTTTGCGTCGTCAGACCCTTCCAGTCCCGGAACGGTATCCGTATTCTGCTCGATATCGCTTTCGGGTATGCCGCCAAGTGTTTCTCCTGTTCTGCCCACATTGACCGTGGCATGCGCATTATCCACCAGCACAAAAGCCTCTCGCCCGATCACCCTCGTCTTTCCCCTGACTGCGGGTTCTTCCTCCTCCGCCATCGCGTTGATATGTGAGACCTCATGGTAATAATCTACCGGCGGAAGCAACTGCCCGCCTTCTGAATCCCCACCGTCCGCCACATCATTACCGCTGACACTTGACGGAATTGGCGCTTCCTCGTACTCGGACACATCAATGTCTTCCAGCTCCAACGACTGTGCAAAAGTCTCCGCCCTTGAACCGGCTTCCGCCTGAATCTCCAATCTCGTACACCCGTCAAACGCCGTGCTGTGAATCGTGCTGACAGACAACGGAATCGTAATCTGCCGCAGCCTTACACAATCCTCAAAAGCTTTCATGTCAATATTTTTCACCGAATACGGAATATCGACTTCTTTCAAATTCTTACAATTAGAAAAAGCGTAAGCCGAAATTTCTTTCACATTACTGCTGATACCCACCTTCTGCAGATTGTAATCGCCCCAAAATGCATAAGGTTTGATTTTCTCCACCGAACCCGGCATCGTATAGCTGTCTCCTTTTCTGCCTGCCAGCACTTGATACAGGGTATCCCAGCCATTCTTATTATATATCGCGCCGTCATCGCAGGTAAAATATGGATTACTGCTGTCAAAGCGGACATTCGCAAGGCTGTAATCACCTGCAAACGCCCCGTTGCCTAAACTTTGAAGTCCCGTTCCGACCGTCACCGAGTTAAGCGACGGACATCCGCTGAATGCGGCATTATCAATCGTGATCACAGAATTTGGGATCGTCACGCTTTCCAGATTGGTACATTCTGAAAAGGCACTTGAACCAATACTCTCCACCGAATCGCCTATTGTGACTCTTCTGATATTGTCATTGCCTGCAAACGCCCCCGACTCTATCTTATCAATATAATTGGAAATAGACACGTCCTCAGCCGTGCCATTGTATTTCACTAATGTAGTTCCGTCCATCTGAAAATCAGATGCGGAAGAGGTTTCTTCCGCTTCCACATCTGATACAGGGATCTGTGTAACTGCCATTGCTGTCACGAGAAGCAATATACCAATCAGATTTCTTACTTTTTTCCCCATAGGATTTCCCTTATGCTTTTTTTACTTTTGCTACTTTATCCTTCTTCATAAACAGGATAACGGATAAACATGCCAGACCGATCGATAAGAACCACTTCGGATGAATCGGATCGCCGGTCTTCGGCGTTGCATCAAGCATACCTTCCGTCAAATTACCTGTGTCTACATAAACCGTATACGGTGAGAAGTGCGTCGCCGTAAATCGAATGCACGGAACACCGTTGATCGTTGTAAAGTTCTCATTCAGGTTCTCTAACTGGTTGCCGTTAATTACCGCACCTGCCATATTGTTGCCGCCGTATGCTACCAATGCATCCGGTATCGGGATCGTGATATCTACGGATAAGCCTGCGACCTGATCCCCTGTAAGCTGGTAAGTTCCGGTTGCATCCCACAATGAGATATCCATCGCATAGTACAGAATGTTATCTAAACTGCCGTACTTATTCGTCAATGCATCTGACACTGCTCTGGTTGCCTCGTCGGTCTCCGTGATCTTGATGATAAAGTTATCCGTAGAACCGTTGACATTGGCTGTCGCAAGGTCTTTGTTGGAGATACCCGGTTTCGTGATATCTACACGGGTGTTGCCGTTGTCTGTGCCTCTGCTGCTATCACCTGTGGCAGAGAGCGGAGTTGCCGTTGCTGCTGATTTCTCCACATAATTTGCCTTAACCGTAACATTGTTCGCCGGCATAACAAAAGTTGTTATCGGCATGCTCACACTTGCAAGCGTCACTCCATTTGATTCTGTAGTCCACTTCTGGAAATCTGTACCCTCCGCTGCATCATGCGCCGAAATGATAACCGTTGCTCCTGCATCATAGCTTCCACTGCCTTCGCCGCCTTCTACTGTCACAGTATACTTGGTTGCAGTCGAATTTGAACCCGAAGTCGTAGAGCTGGTACTGGTCGAACTGCTGGAAGTAGAACTGCTGGTCGTGTTATTGCTTGAGCTTGTCGTGCTTCCGGACGTATTCGTCCCGTTACCGCTGGTATTGGTTGCATTGCCGCTGGTATTGGTTGTGTTTCTGCTGGTATTCGTCGTATTACCGCTGGTATTGGTTGTATTGCCGCTAGTGACTTTAGGCTCATATAGAGCATACACTGTGGTTGTGCCAGATGTAATTTCCGCAGTCGGACTCCATACCTTACCTTGATAATACCATCCTAGGAATTTATAATTGTCATAAGTATCCTCTCTAGGCACATCATACCCAGCCCCGGCGAAACTAGTCGGCATACTCTCAGTCGGTATATAATACACCCACTCATCGCCTAATTTTTCTGCACCTCCACCACCTATGCTTGATCCATCCAACCCATTTACAAATTTAACAATATAGTTACCATTAACAGTTGTTCCATCCGACTCATATTGTGCAAGGAAAATGCAGTCAGCCGTTATTATTTCCCCTACTTCCTGATCATGCGTTCCCAGCCAGCCTGTAAACCGATACCCCGGTCTATGATCCGGCTGTTGCAGTTCTGTTGTATCAGGCACTACCGCACGACCATTCGTAACATCCTGCGTGCTTCCAATCTGCGTACCATCCCAGTCCATAAACACTACAGTATAAATATTTCCTGCTTCCGGCGCATCCACTCGCATACCTTCTTTTGCATAATATGTTGCATATCTGTGAGCCGCAGTATCCTCATTCGTATAAATTTTAACCCCGTTCTTTGGATCAAATGCACCATCAGAAATTGAAACTTCCTTGCCTTTGATAGTAACACTAAACTTATCGGTTGACGGCGTTACCGAATAAGTCTTACAAACATCAACAAATGCTCCATCCTGAATATCATTAGTAGATAAAGGCAGATACGTCCTATAAAGATTATCACAATCTCTAAAACAGTTCTCCGGAATTACTTTCAGTTTTGTTGCCTCGCTCAAATCCACAGTGGAAAGACCATCACAGTCCTCAAAAGCATTTTTATCAATAACACTGACATAGGCAATCTTTGGATCATTCGTTGCTATGACTGTACTCGATCCCACAGAGGTTCCTTCTGTGCCGCGCGCCATGAGACATTCTACAATCCTATAGTTTTCTTCTTCTTCACTGCTTAGATTCTCATACAGGATGCCGTTTTCCGCAGGATACCTCTCATTGCCAGTCAAATTAACCAATCTTTTACAATCTCTGAACGGTAATGCACCTACTAACTCCATTGCATCTCCAAGTTCCACCGTTGTCAGCCGCTCGCAGTTATCAAACGCGTAAGCAGGCAGATATTTCACGGAAGGCATGGTGACGGTTGTAATTCTGTCATTTCCTTTTATTTCTGTTTCATATTCAGCTTTGTCTGATGCCTGCGAAGAATCATAGTCTTCGATAGCGCCACTGAACAGACCCGGAACCACCACAGACGCATCATTGTCACTATTTGAAGAGCTAAGCCAGTATTCACTCTTATCAGCAAGGTACGCCCGCCAGTTATCGCCATTTCTCTCGTGGTAACTTCTCGTATCGATAGACTCTACCCCATTCGGTATCTCAATATACTCCACAGAACGAATAATATTGCTTTCAAAATTATTCCATCCCTTATAATTCATTACCTCGCCAAGCGATGATAATCGGGGCACCTGATTTATATCACCTTTATACAGCTCGTAATTCTCCAAAAAATTGAACCGATTCCCTGTCTGATCAAAATAAGCTGTCGGATTATCCGCCGCCTGTGCGACAATAGGTTTAAACAACCAATCCGTCAACGGATGATAGCTTGTTGCATCTGGTTTTGGTAGCCATTCCGCCCATTCCTTACAGAAATCCGGATTAATCCAAGGACCATACAGCGGATCTCCACCCGGTTCCCTATTTAAAGTCATACTATATGCAGATTCACCGCTGCTATCCCATGCTATAGCAAATTCCCTGCGAAGTTCATCATATTTCTCTGCTTTATAATCCTGATAAAATTCATCCTCCCTCTCTATGCAGTGTGTCCGCAATTCTCCAGATTTGGCATCCAACTCATTATATTTCGGATAATCCAATAACGTTACATAACCGGATTTGGAAGGAGTAATCTCTTCAGCCTTATAGATACCCGGAACATATTCCCCATACATTACCGTCATATGCTGGGACTTCGGGCTATCCCATCTGCTCTGATAACATACTCTGATTCCATGCTCTTCATTTTTAACATAAGTTGACGGATTCGTCGCGTATTGAAATGGAGCATAATCACTATCAATATCAGCATGAATGGTCAATTTCTGTCCATTTGTCTGTAGGGCAGCCGTTTTCAATACTGTCTGGCTATAGCCGCCTGTTGGCGTTTTGAAGGTAATATCCTCCAATGCGCCACAGTTATAAAACGCCTTCTCGCCCAATTCCTCAATAGCGCTGCCAATAGTTACCTCATTTAATTTTTCCCACTTGCCAAACTGCTTGCCGCCTGATGTGACGGTTATATTTTCAAAAGTCGAATTGCCAATCGTCTTAATCTTATCATTGATAACCACTTTCCTTACTGTTTTTGTCATGTTTGAATCAGAAAAGCAAGTTCCTGCTATGGCAACAACATCGGTTCCACCTACTTGATTAGGAATGGTTAATGTACCACCGTTGGGTACCGTTTTTCCTTCTACAAGAGTACATCTGATCAGCGTTCCCGTTTCCCGCTCAATACATTCCAGATATACACCCTCGCTGCAGATCTCGTAATACTCTTTGCCGCCTTCTGTATAAAGATACGGTACATATCCCATCTCCGGATAAATACGGGTAACAGCATCCCATGTAGCCTTTCTCGGTCCAGCTTCTGTGCCGTCTGACTGATACGCCGGCCCTCTCACATAAAATTCCGGATTACTTACAGTATTAAACAATTTATCAGAACTATAAGTTGCCTGCGAGCAAGAGTAAGCACCGTTATCCGGAAACTCCAAACATCCAAGATTAAAACAATTATAGAAAAGATTATCAGGCACTTTTGCTTCTGCGGACTGTCCAAAGCTTTCCGGCATTACTACCGTGTCTAACTGTGTTCTCCCCGCTAATACGCAGTCTCCAAGCCCTACGTTTTTATCCTTCTGGTCGTACGACTGATTAATATCAGAAGGGAATCTGAATCTAGTCATACTAGTTCCGCCTGCCGGATTCACCGCAAAAGCGCCATCACCGATTGTATCCATCCGCATATTGCTGCCGCTAAGATCTACATCCTGTAAAGCAATCGCATTGTAAAAAGCATACGGATAAATTCTGACCGGATTCATCGTCTGTGTAATCTGCGAGAAATCAATCGTAGTCAATGACCTGCATTCCGCAAACGCCCCCGGCCCTATTCCGCTCAAAGCCGACGGAAAAGTAATGCTTGTCAAACCGGTTCCATAGAAGCATTCTGTTCCAATATACTGGGCATTGTCCATTTCAACACTCGTCAGATTATTACAGCCCTTAAAAGCACCGTCACTAATCAAAGTAACATAATTAATCGTGACAGCCGTAAGATTGGTACAGCCTGCGAAAGCATTTTTACCAATATATCTCAGATTCGTTGTCTGTGACATATCAAGTGTATAAAGATTCTGTATGTTTTCAAACGCCTTGTCACCTATACCGCTGATTGTGATATCCGATATATATTGGAAACCGCGGCTGTCAACTTTTTCTCCCTCCGCGATCTGCGACATATCAATTTTTTGAGGGATATAAACTGTAACATTCACACCATCCGAAGTTGTCCGCTCGGCATCATTAACCTCTACCAGCCTATAACCATCCATATTATTACAAATGCAATAAACTTCCTCTTTCCATTGTACAAAATCCGAACAGGATTTTACAAGCGGCACAGGCAATTTAGACGGATCAGCCCCCGCTGCCCTATATTCAGCCACAAACTTATCATACTCATCCGCATAATACTTTTTGATAAGATTAACTCCTAAGCCAACATCTTCCGGAGTATCAACTCTATATGTTGTAGAACCATTAAAGAAAGTCTCAACAAACGTTTTCTCTATTGTATTATATTCGCTGATAACCGTAGGATTAATTTTGCCTTGATCCAACGGATATGAATTATTATATTTACTAATAATATTTATCTGACTGCCAGAATTATTTGCATCGGCAACTCTAAAATATTTAAACTGCCAATCTAACGTATATTCCTCTCCCACTGGTGCAATGATATAAGCCGAATTGTTCTGATTAGATGGCGGTGTCAATCCTTGTATCGTCACATTACTCGGCAGTAAGTCTATAATACTGTCCAAATCTGTCGAATCCGGATACGGATACGCATCCGGTTCCGGAACAACCGCTGCATAGGGAGATATCCCATCCAGTGCCGCCACATTCTCCGGTACCGGAATCGCCGCTACTGCGATCGCCGTAACCATAAGTACCGCTGACAGACTGCGTCTGATGCTTCTCTTCAATCTTCTTCTCGGTTTCTTAGCCGGTGTCTTCTTAGCCATTCTATTCCTCTCCTTATTCCCCTATATATTTCTGTATGACCTTCTCGGTCTTACACGGAATTTACAGATGTGTTATATCACATCGTAAAACAGATCACATTTTCAAGCTATAAAACTCTCTTCGCCACTACCACAAACCTGCCATCCTCCTCCGAGTTGTCACAGGTTGATAATGTCAGCAGTTCATCACCATAACTTGCCGTAACGCCGGTATCATACAGCGACAACGCCGCCATCTCCTGCATATTAGAGTTAAACTCCTTCTCGGATGCGGCATCCAAAAACTGATAATACTTAAATACAATCTCATCCTCATTATATATTCTCGAACGGAACACATACATGACTTCGTAAGTTCCCTTTTCATAGATTGTATCAAACTGGATCGTGGAATGATTTTTGCAATAATCTTCGCTGCTGTACCTGTTCAGGTTGCCGAACATTTTGCCGGATTTCATGTGATGCCCGTATATGATAAGATTGGTGCTTCTATGTACCACATCGCAGTCCTTGTCTAAAAACAGGCTTCCGTTCTTATCATATTCCTGACTGTAATTATGATCCAGATAGTACTCATTATTTGATGTCTGCATAACAGGATAGTCTATATTTGTATCGGCAATTTTGAGCCATCCGATTAGCCTTTTATTCTTATTGTAGAGAGTCTGGTATTCTTCCAAAACCTCCAGCTCGACCTCTTCTTCCTCGGTATAGTGGATTGTTACGCCAGGTGGCGCTCCTCCCACCGCTAACGCCGTATTGCCTTTGAGTTCCGCAAGGCTCTCATAATTCGTCTGCGTCCTGTCCGAAAAGTAATAATACACGCCGAAATATCCAAAACATGCCACTGCCACAACAGAGCACAAAACAACTGTCAGCTTTCGTCGGCACTCACGCTTCTTTAACTCACGCAAAATTTCTTTCTGCATCCCCTTATTGTATGCATCTAGTGAAACATTTGCGTCCCCGGCATTTGCTGACGGTTTTCCCTTCCCGCCCACATTTGTGCCGGAAGATTTCTTAACGGAAACAGATTTCGATGATTTAGCCGCTTTCCTATCGTTCCTGGAAGATTTTTTCTTTCCGGCAGGAAGCTTGCTGTTTTTATGATATCCCTGACGCTGGTACTTCTGCGCCAGTTCATAGATTTCATCCTCGAAATCAGTGCCGACAACCGTTTGAAAACGATATTTGCTATTCTGTATGTCCTCACACAGCGTAATCACTTCTCCCGGCTGCTCCATATGGACTTGTGTCTTGATCGCTTCGATCTTTGCCTGATCCCTCAGAGCCGCCTTATAGTCCGCCTCTGTCCGGAATCTTCTTCCGGCAACTTCAAATCCCTCCATGGGGGATCTCCCCTTTACCTTAAATATATGTACCTAATAAACCTAGTTTAACTTACTAGCATATAGTATAATTTTACTATATCTTGAGATTTATGCAAGTGTTTTGTCACAATTTACACAAGTTGGACACAATTTTATACAATGTAAACACAGCATGCTTCCCTTCCAAAAAAGAAAACAACCGACAGGCTGTATCCATCGATCGTTCTCCTATATTTGTCGCTATTTTATCAGGTCAAACTCGCGGAGAAGCCTGTCTCTCGCCGTCTCGTCCGTAGAGACTTTCTTTACATCATCGACCCTTCCCGCTTCCAATAGCAGATTGATCAGCTTAGCAAACAGGTCAAATCCTTGGGATATACCTTGAGCTACGCCTTGAGATATGCCCTGCGTTATGCCTTGGGATATGCCCTGCGTTATTCCTAGGGATATACCTTCAGACATACCCTGCGCCACGCCCCTCTCATATATACTGTCGCCTAATCCATTCATTCGCCCTACCTCCTCCATAGCTTTCGGATTCTGCCTTACATCCACATAATTATCGATATGCGGCAAGTCTGCCTCAAACACGGCATCCAGATAATCCAGAAGCGCA
>JAMPGN010000118.1 GCA_023663915.1 Eubacterium sp.
CGGATTTCTTTTGTGCTTTCGTATTTATAAGTTTTTTGACATCCATAATCTGGGTTCTCCTGTGTAATAGCGAAATAGGTCAATACACCCTATTTTGTACAGAATAGGTCAAAAACACCCTAATGTCAATAGGTCAATTTGCCATAATCAAGTTAAAACAGCTAGGGAAATTGCAGATGAAACGATTGGCAGAAAAAGGGAAATATATGGATAGACTTAAGAAGTTAAGAAAAGAAAAAGGTTATACACAGCTTAAGATGCAGCTTTTAACGGGAATCGACCAGAGTGATTACTCAAAGATTGAAAAGGGAAAACGATACTATACTTTTGAGCAGTGTAAGAGAATTGCGCTGGCTTTGGATACAAGCATGGACTACCTCGCAGGGCTGACAGATGACCCGAAACCGTATGCGAGGAAGTTACAAGAAAGTATAGGGAAAGAAGCAACGTCCCGCATCACAAATAAAGTCTGATGCGGGACATTGTTCTATGGGTTCATCTGATCCAACAACGCAATCTTGATATCATATAACTTATGTGACAAGTCTACATACACCTTATGCGGATTGACGAGACGGCGCGTCTCTTCCCAGAGTGTGCCAAGTTCGTTCTGACAATACGCGCGAATTTCCATGACTTTTGGGGATGTATAACAGCATTCCCCGCCTTGGAAAATTGGCACCATCAGTTCCCGCAAGGTATAGCTTCCGCCCGCCAGTTTTGTTTTTTTCCACGGTTCATTGGGATCAAATAGGAGCATCGGCTCGTTTTCATCAAACTTTTCATCCACAAGGCAGATCAGATCGGCTTTGATCTTACCGGTTTCTTTTTCGTAGATACGATAGATCGTCTTATTGCCCGGATTCGTGACTTTTTCCGTGTTCTCGGACAGTTTGATCTTAGGAATAAATTGCCCGTCTTTGCCCTTGATTGCGGCTAACTTGTACACACCACCGAAAGAAGGGCAGTCTTTGGAGGTAATCAAATGCGTGCCAACGCCCCATGATGTGATTGCCGCGCCCTGGTCTTTTAAACTCTGAATCAGAAATTCGTCCAGGTCGTTCGATGCGGAGATAACCGCATCGGGGAAGCCAGCCTCGTCTAACATCTTGCGCGCCTTTTTGGACAGATAGGCAAGGTCGCCGCTGTCTAAGCGGATGCCGTAGAACGTAAGCGGGATACCGGCTTTACGCATCTCCGTGAAAACGCGGATCGCATTCGGAACACCGGATTTCAGCGTATCATAGGTATCGACCAGCAGGATGCAGGCGGAAGGGTACATGTCGGCATAGGTCTTAAACGCGGTGTATTCGTCCGGAAAACTCATGATCCAGCTATGGGCGTGGGTGCCCTTTACCGGCACATCGAAAAGCTGTCCGCATAGGACGTTGGATGTTCCGATACAGCCGCCGATCATGGCGGCTCTCGCGCCGTAAGTGCCGGCATCGGGACCCTGTGCGCGGCGCAATCCAAATTCCATGATGCCATCGCCGTGAGCAGCGTAGCAGACCCTTGCCGCCTTCGTTGCGATCAGGCTTTGATGGTTGATGATATTTAAAATGGCAGTCTCTACAAGCTGTGCCTGCATGATGGGCGCGATCACCTTGACAAGCGGCTCTCGTGGGAAGACCACCGTGCCTTCCGGGATCGCATAGATGTCGCCGGTGAATTTGAAATCTCTTAAATAATCGAGAAAATCTTTGTCGAAAATACCCAATCCGGCAAGATACTGGATGTCCTCATCGTCAAAATGAAGCTCTTTGACATACTGTATCACCTGCTCCAATCCTGCAGCGATCGCAAATCCGCCGCCGCAGGGATTACTGCGGTAAAAAGCGTCAAAAATTACGGTCTCGTTCTGGTCTTTGTGTTTGAAATAGCCCTGCATCATGGTCAATTCATATAAGTCTGTGAGCAGGGTCAGATTTTGTCTGTCCATTGTTTTCTCCATTTCTGCGCCGCTTTATCCATAACATGGATTGCGGGTCTGTGGCAGGCAGCGCGCAGACACAAATCCCGCAGTTGAAAATTTCAATTTTCCGTATATGCCTAAAAAGCAGCATACAGCAGATTGCTCCAATCTTTGTGCATCAGTGATATTTTACACCAAATTTCCCCTCTGAGAAAGAGGTTTGTACAGAACAATAAATATAGAAACGATGTTGGGGTCAAATAGAACAATCAAGCCGTCTGACTCGCGACGACAAAACGGCTTGAATGTAGCTTGCAATCCCTGTAAAATAGATATTATAGTATAGTAAGGGATATTATACATTCAGAGGGGAAGGTGTGATATGAAAGAAGTGCGTATTCTGGAGATCAAGCAGAGCGTTTTTGCCGACAATGACAGGCAGGCGGAGGAGCTTCGACGGGAATTAAAAGAAAAAGGAGTGTTCCTGCTCAACCTTATGTCGTCTCCCGGTTCGGGTAAGACAACGACGCTGATGCGGACGATTGAAATCTTGAAAGACAAATTGAAGATCGGGGTCATGGAGGCGGACATTGATTCAGATGTGGACGCGAGAACGATCTTAGAGTCAGGGGCGAAAGTCATACAGCTTCACACGGGCGGCATGTGTCATCTCGATGCACAGATGACGAGACAGGGACTTGATGGGCTAGAAACAGATGGTATTGAGTTGGCGATCCTTGAAAATGTAGGGAATCTGGTATGTCCCGCGGAATTTGATACGGGAGCATCGAAGAATGCTATGATTTTATCCGTGCCGGAGGGGGAGGACAAGCCGCTGAAATATCCGCTGATGTTTTCGATCTGTGATGTGGTGCTCATCAACAAGATCGATGTCTTGCCATATTTTGATTTTGATATGGACAAATGCAAAGAATACATATATATGCGTAATCCTAAGGCAAAGATCATTCCAATCTGTGCCAAAACGGGGGAAGGGATCGCGGAGTGGGCGGACTGGCTTGCGGAAGAAGTCGCCAAGTGGCGTGAGTCGTAGGAATGCTTAAGAAGCTATGCTAATAGACTAGAAACAAAGGAATTGAATAAGTAACTGCAAGATTATGAGCATTCTCTGTACGGACCAGAGGTTTGTCAGATCGGAATTATGGCAGTTAGAATAAAAATACGAGGGAGGAAGGTATGGAGAGAAAACTGGACAAAGAACTGTATTCGGATTATGTTTATCCGGAGCACAAGGCGGATCACAGCGAACCGACCCGTGAGAGCATCGTTAAGTTAGGCAAGATGATCACGGACAGGATACCGCAGAAATTGGGGATCAAGAAGATTACGCAGGACGATCCGGAGTATTGGGGGCTTGCGGGCGTGGTGACAGACGAGGAGGCGGAGATCGCCTTGAAACTCGGTGTCAGAAAGCCGAAAACGCTGCCTGAAATCGTGAAGTTGACAGGTATTCCGGAGAAGGAACTCGAACCGAAGTTACAGGAAATGTCTGTCAAAGGAATTTTGGAGTACAACTGGGAGAATCCGAAGCATGAGAAACAGTACGTGCTTCCGATGTTTGTGCCCGGTTCGGCGGAGTTTTTCAATATGAATAGCAAGGTGATCGAGGAACATCCGGAAGTCACGTTGTTTTTCGAGCATATGTCGAGACTGCCGCTTGAGATGGTAACGCCTTTTGTGGGCGAGGGCGGGAATGGCATCGGTATGCATGTGATCCCGGTGGAAAAGGCGATCGAGATGGAGAGTGAGTCGATCGATCTGGAGCATATTTCTTACTGGCTGTCGAAGTATGAGGGCAAGTATGCCGCAAGCCCTTGTTCTTGCCGCCGCTCGCGTCTGGTGCACGATGAAGGCTGTGCGGACGATCCCGAAGGCTGGTGTGTGGCAGTGGGCGACATGGCGGATTATGTGGTGGAGACGCAGAAGGATGGACGCTATATTACGAAGGAAGAGGCACTTGCGATCTTTCAGCAGGCGGAAGACAACGGATTCGTCCATCAGATTACGAATATTGATGGGGCAAACAAGATTTTTGCAATCTGTAACTGTAATGTCAATGTGTGTTATGCGCTCCGTACCTCACAGCTTTTCAATACGCCGAATATGTCCCGTTCCGCATATGTGGCGCGGGTCGATAAAGATAAATGCGTTGCCTGCGGCAAATGTGTAGAGTCGTGCCCGGCCGGCGCCGTGAAATTGGGGCAGAAATTGTGCAAAAAAGATGGCAGCGAGGTGACTTATCCGAAAATGCCGCTTCCACAGGAGCAAAAATGGGGCGAACATATGTGGACACATAATTACAGAGATGTCAACCGGATTAATTGTTATGACACCGGAACTTCGCCTTGTAAAACGGCATGTCCCGCCCATATCGCGGTCCAAGGCTATCTGAAACTCGCTAAGGAAGGGCGGTATGAAGAGGCGTTGGCGTTGATTAAGAAGGACAATCCGCTTCCGGCGATCTGCGGACGCATCTGTAACAGACGGTGTGAGGATGCCTGCACTCGTGCGACATTGGACGAGGCGGTTGCCATCGATGCGGTCAAACGTTTCGTGGCGGAGAGAGATTTAAATGCCGAGACGCGCTACATACCAAAACCGACAGTACCGTCATTAAAAGGCAGCTTTGATGAAAAGATCGCCATCATCGGCGCGGGTCCTGCGGGATTATCCTGCGCGTATTTCCTGGCGGATAAAGGCTACAAGCCTACGATATTTGAAAAGAGCGACAGACCCGGCGGTATGCTGACTTACGGTATCCCGTCGTACAAGTTGGAAAAAGACTTGATCGAGGCGGAGATCGATGTGATCAAGGCAATGGGCGTAGAGATCAAATGTGGCGTGGAGGTCGGTAAAGACGTTACGATTGCACAACTTCGCGAACAGGGCTACAAAGGATTCTATGTCGCGATCGGCTGTCAGGGCGGCAGAAAACCGAATATTCCCGGCGAGGATGCGGAAGGCGTTTATACGGCAGTGGAGTTTTTGCGCGAAGCCGGACAGAAAGAAAAATTTGACTTAGGCGGCGATGTGATCGTTGTGGGTGGCGGAAACGTTGCGATCGATGCGGCAAGAGTGAGTACGCGGTGCGGACAGGGTAAGGTGTCCATGTTCTGTCTGGAGAGCCGCGACGAGATGCCTGCCAGCCGCGAGGAGATTCTTGAGGCGACCGAGGAAAACATTACCATCCATAACGGATGGGGTCCGAAAGAAATTCTGACAGAAAACGGTAAGGCGGTAGGCGTGGTATTCAAGAGATGCACCCGCGTGTACGACGAGAACCATCGGTTCGCGCCGGTATATGATGAGAATGATACGATGACCGTTTCCTGTGCAAACGTGATCTTCAGCGTGGGACAGGGAATCGTATGGGGCGACCTTTTGAAAGATACCAAAGTTGAGCTTCGTCCGAACGGCGGAGCGATCGCTGACAAGCTCACTTACCAGACGGCGGAGCCGGATATTTTCGTGGGCGGCGACGTTTATACAGGACCGAAGTTTGCAATCGATGCGATTGCAGCAGGACGCGAGGGAGCGATCTCACTGCATCGTTTTGTGCATGAGCATTGTACGCTGACGATCGGGCGTAACAGAAGAGATTTTATTGAACTTGATAAAAAGGATATTTTCATTGCAAGCTATGATAACACCGACAGGCAGAGACCGGAGAAAGCAGAAGAAGCACAGGCGCGTTCGTTCCGTGACCTGTCGCATACGCTGACGGAAGAGCAGGTTAGGGCGGAGACTTCCCGCTGCCTAGGATGTGGAGCATCGGTGGTTGATCCGAATAAATGTATCGGCTGCGGCGTATGTACGACCAAATGTGTATTTGATGCGATATCGCTTCATCGGGAACTGCCGGGATGTTCTACGATGGTGCCGTCGGAGGATAAGTTAAAATACATTCTTCCGACGATGGTTAAGCAGTCGATCAAAGTCAAGTTTGCACCGAAAAAGACGGATGCATGAGTTAGGCGTAGTGTTCCACATCATGGATAGTCTGGAAAAAGTCGCGGCGGAGAATGAGGTGGAAGGGATCTCTAAAGTGGTTCTGGAACTGGGAGAAGTTTCTACGGTGATTGAGTCTTACCTGCAGAATTGCTGGAAGTGGGCGGCGAAGAAACGGGAACTTTTCTCGGATGCGGAACTTATTGTGGAGATGCTTCCGGCAGTCACTTACTGCGAAAACTGTGAGAAGACTTATCCTACCGTGGAGCACGGAAAAATATGCCCCTATTGCCATAGCCCGGACACATGGCTTTTACAGGGGAACGAGTTCAATATTAAAGAGATAGAAGTGTTTTAACAAGAGAAGAAAGAGAGGGGATTGATATGTTTCACTTAAGCGGAGGAATGATTGGCTGGCAGCTTTTGGGCTGGGTGCTCGTATTTGCAGGACTGATCATTATGAATGAAATTGCACGTCGGACAAAGCTCGGTGGTGGGATCTGCTTTTTTGCAATTCCGGCGGTGCTCACGGTATACTTTATCGCGATCTATGTCGGCGCAGCGCAGGGCGCAGAGTGGGCGTTGACGAACCAGACGTATGTACATATGAATAGCTGGTTCCATTACGCGAAGCTGTATGCTGCTTTGGCGGGTTGTATCGGCTTTATGATTATCAAGTATCATTGGGGGAAATTAGGAAACTCTCATGCTTTTAAGGCATTCCCATTTGTAATCGTTGCGATCAATATCCTGATTGCCGTGGTATCCGATTTCGAGTCGGCGGTCAGAGCCGGAGATATCATGGGCGGCTGGTGGAAATCGTCTGAAGGCGTGTGGCTCTACGGCGGTTGGTGGAATATTTTAAATGGGATTGCGGGCCTGATTAACATCGTCTGTATGACAGGCTGGTGGGGTATCTATTCTTCCAAAGACAAAAAAGATATGCTCTGGCCAGATATGACATGGCAGTTTATTCTCGCTTATGATATCTGGAACTTCCAGTATACCTATCTGAATCTGCCTACCCACGCATGGTACTGCGGTTTCGCGTTGCTTCTCGCGCCTACAGTAGCCAATGCACTTTGGAATAAGGGTGGCTGGATTCAGAACCGCGCCAATACATTGGCGATGTGGTGTATGTTTGCGCAGGTATTTCCACTGTTTCAGGATGGCAGCCGTTTCACCACGGTATCATCGGTGTACGGTGCAGGCGGTGCTGCCGTTGCCTTGGGCGAAGCGATGCCGACCACGGCAAATCCCACGGCGCAGGGAATCATTTCAGTTATCTCTATCGTGGTAAATATCGCAGTGTTTGCGGTGATCTTAAAGCGTGCGAAAGATCAGAAAAAGAATCCATATACGAACGAGATCTTTACAGATCAGAAAGATTTCAAACAGGCAATGGATAGGGCGGAATAAAAAAGACCCCTTCTGTCATGATCGGATGGCAGAAGGGGAATCTTGTTGTAAGCTAGAATTGTATATGCCTGTATGCCGTTACGCAAAATTATAAATAGAATGGCAGCAGATCAAATTCACGGAGTAATTTTTCACGGTATTCAGGATCGGCAATGACTTTTGGGATGTCCTCGCTTCTTCCGCTTTTCAGTAAAGCATCTGCTAATTTTATGCCAATTTCTGTTGCGAAATCCATATCGGTTTTTTTCAATAATTCCTTTTCGCGTTCCCCAAATTCAAAAATACACATACTAATCGCCTCCGCTCGGTTTTGTCGTAGAAAATCTACTAAGATATTATTCTTGATACATTCGGAAACGGCATGTTCTACCGCCATTTCCAAAGATATGCCCGGTAAATCAAGATACCTGCGTATATGTTCTATGCATAGCATATATTCTTTCAATGTTGGACATTTGTCCAGAATCTGTTGATTGTTACCCGAATTAATGTTGAGCATTGTCACCTTCAGTTCAAGCTGTGGATCGGTCTCGTCAGTATAGTAGGCATCCGATAACTGCAGAAACATTGTTTCCGGCAGATTTTTTGCTCCGTTGTAGAAGACAATGAATTTTGGAGCAGGGATACGAATCATAGTGGAAGAGTATAGGGAGCGCATGTCGATTAGCTTTTGATATTCCCTTGCCACATAAAATAGATTTCGTAGAGGAATGTTGGGATTGTAAGTAGACTGATGCTCATAGAGATATAAGTGAAAGTCGATTAAAAATGCCAGATCATTTTTCATATTCATATAAATGGCATTTTCTAACGTTACAATCTGCAAGTCCTCCTCATTGGCGTGATGAGAACCGTTTACAGCATTATACAGAGAAAGCAGTTCCTTTTTATTCTTAAAAAGCATACGGAACATAGTGTCTTTGTATTTTTGGTTGACAGTTACATTTGTGTATTCATGATTCATTTGACCTCCTTCGCAGGAGCGTCTTGTTTTCTAAAATCTCCTGCTTTTAAAATGATGGGATAAAAGCATAGATTTCAGAAAAAAGAATAAATGAATAAATTCAGATAAAAAGAAATATGTATGCTTTGGTTGCATCATAACATATCAGGGAATAGAAATCAATATATTTTTAAATGAAAAATAAACGAATTATCGATAATTAAAGAAAGGTTCCACATACCTTGAAAAACACTTGTAAGTGTAGTATTATACAATAAAAAAACGAGCTTACGCTCGTTTTAGTATAAGAATTTTCTAAATAGAAACAGGAGAAAATGTCAATTATGGGATTACAGGAAATTTTAGGGATAATAGTGATCTTCCTGCTTTTAGTCAATATTATTTTACAGATTACAGGGCGCAGAGGTTCTGACATTGGTAAAATAGTAACTTTATTGAAACGCAGCGCGGAAGAACAGCGTGACAGTGTGCAAAAACAAATCGCGAGCGGTACAACGGAGCAGTTTGCACGTTTTAGCGTTATTCAAAAAAGCATTCAGGAAACTTTATCGACGAATCGTGGTGAAGTCAACCAACAGCTTACGGAGTTTCGACGGCAAATGGAAACGCAGTTAAATGCTATCCAAGAGGCTGGTATAAAAAGCAACGAACGAATTGGCATGAATGTGACGAATGCCCTGCAAATGAGCCGTGAGGAGCAGAATAAACAGCTTCATAACTTTGGGGAACAAGTTGATAACCGGCTTTCCTCCATTCAACATGCTTCTGCTGAGAATATTGACAAGGTTAACACTACACTGGAAAGCAGAATGAAGGCATTGCAGGAAAGTAATGAGAAACGACTGGAACAGATGCAGGGTGTTGTGGATGAAAAATTGCAGAAGACACTGGAAATTCGCCTAAATCAATCTTTTGAACTGGTCAGTAAACAACTAGAAAACGTAGGCCAGGGACTAGGTGAGATGAAAGCGCTTGCTGCCGATGCGAGGTCGTTAAAAAATGCTCTTACAAATGTAAAGGAGCGTGGTACATATGGTGAAGTTCGTCTTGAGAAGCTACTCTCTGATATTTTGGCTCCGAACCAATATGAAATGAATGTGGAAATTGCAGACGGTAAACGCGTGGAGTTTGCCATAAGGCTTCCGGGTAATGGCGATGCACCGCTGCTTCTTCCGATTGACAGTAAATTTCCGATTGAGGATTATAACCGGCTGCTTGATGCGGAGGATAAACAGGAGATTGATGAGGCGAGGCGTTCCCTTACGGTCAAAATCCGTGCTTTTGCCAAAGACATTCATGACAAATATATCGTGCCGCCAAAGACGACTGATTTTGCGCTGATGTTTTTACCAACGGAAGGACTATATGCGGAAGTAGTCCAAAATGTGACTCTGTTTGAGGAACTTCGTGATAAATATAAGATTACGGCAGTCGGTGCAACCACGCTATCGGCCTTTCTTGCATCCTTACAGATGGGCTTTAAGACACTTGCGATTGAGCAGAGGTCGCAGGAAGTGTGGGATACGCTTCGTGCTGTGAAGTCAGAGTTCAATAAATTTGGGGATATGCTGGATAAAGCGCATAAGCAGATTCAGACAGCCGATAAGACACTGGCTGAAATTGTCGGCAGACGCACACGGGCAATTAACCGCACTTTGCGGGACGTAGAGGAATTGACAGAGACAAGCGCGCCTCTATTGACGGAATTAGAAGATATAGCCGATGAATAAATTGATGAATAAAGAAGTGATTTTTTGTATGGAAAGTGGCGAGTTTGAGTACCATACGTCCGAATAATAGGAAGAGCAGACACATCTGCAGAATGGAGGCACTATGAAATATACGCACATAGCTTTTGATGTTGACGGCACACTGATTAATACGGAGTACGCGATTTTACATTCCCTGCAGGAAACCATGAAAACGGTATCCGGCAAGGAATTGCCGCTTGACGAACTAACATTCGTGTTGGGGATCACGGGGAAGGATGGGTTGAAGAGGCTTGGCGTGGAAGACGTTGATGCTACGCTGGATCTCTGGAATAAGAAGATGCTTGACTATGCGGATACGATGACCTTTTTCAACGGAATGACGGAATTGTTGGATGAACTGTTGAAGCAGGGCTGCAAAATGGGAATCATCACGTCAAGGACGAGAGAAGAATTTAGCTGGGGTTTTGATGGTACGGACACGGAACGGTATTTTCAGGCAATCGTCTGCGCGGACGATACCAAGGAGCATAAACCGACTGCCGCGCCGCTCCTCAAATACATGGAGTTATCGGGAGCGGACAGGGCGCATGTTCTTTATGTAGGCGACAGCGAATATGACAGTCAGTGCGCACGGAATGCAGGTGTAGATTTTGCGCTAGCAGTATGGGGTAGCCATAGCCAGGAGGTAAAGGCGGAGCATTATCTGGATAAACCTGCGGATTTGCTGTCAATCATTATATCAGACGCAGACTGCTGAGTCTGCGTTTATTATATCACAAGGTTAGTGTATGAAATTATTGTGTGGCATTGCTGGAAAACATTTGAAATAGAGTGTTTCAATAAAACATTAGAAAATAATGATAATATTGGAAATGGGTTGATTTTAGACTGAAGATGGAGTTTAATTTAGAATGTAAAATATAATTTCTGGCAATGTTGATGGATGGAGGAGGGATTATATACAGTGAATAATGTGCTTAAGGGGGTGTCCCTCTTTTCCGGCGCCGGCGGTATGGATGTTGGTTTTGAGAATGCAGGAGTGCAAGTGGTTTTTGCCAATGAATTAATGAAAGAGGCAGCTGATACATATAGGGCGAATCACCCTGAAGGTATCATGGTTAATGATGATATAAATAATATTATGGACAGACTGGAGGAATACGAAGGTATAGATTTAGTTTTTGGCGGACCGCCATGTCAAGGATTTTCGGTTGCAGGGAAAATGGATCCAGATGATGCAAGAAGCAAATTGATTTTAACATTTCTTGATGCAGTCGAAAAAATACACCCGAAAGCGTTTGTTATGGAGAATGTCAAAGCATTGGGAATTTTGGAGAAATGGGAGCCAATCCGAAAAAAATACATGGAAAGAGCAGGAGAAATGGGGTATCTTTGTATGCCGTTTATGTTAAATGCTACAGAATATGGTGTTTCGCAAAAAAGAGAAAGAGTTTTTTTTATAGGAATTAAAGATGATAGGAATCCTTTTTTTGAACATCATATGAAAGGATTAATTGAACAACAGAAGAAGGAAGCCCCTACTATTAAGGAACTGCTTTATCCATTGGGACGCGCCGGAAGTGAAACAAATCCGGATACCTGCACTGCAAAAATTACTTTTGCAATCCGTCCGGTTATGCGAAAATCTCCCTACGCAGGAATGTATTTTAATGGGCAGGGCAGACCGATTGATATAAACGGATATGCAAATACGCTTCCGGCATCAATGGGGGGAAATAAAACGCCATTTGTTGATGAAGAGTATCTCTATGGTGATGCTGAGAAAGATTGGGTGGCTGAGTACCATAGGGGGTTGGTGGATGGCAGTATCATTCCTGAATTTAAAAGCGCTCCGGGCAGACTGCGGAGGATTACCATAAAAGAAGCCGCCAGAATCCAGACTTTCCCGGATGATTATATTTTCTGTGGAAATAAAGGAAAGATATATACGCAGATTGGCAATGCTGTCCCATGTAAATTGGCAGAAGCAGTGGCGAAAGCTGTAGTTGAATATATGCAAGTAAGCTGATCATATATTTACGGTCAATAATGCCGATGAATTTTTTGTTTGTCAGGTTGGTGAATTTAATTTTTTCCATAATTTTTTTACAGACTCCGATGTATTTGTTTCATTTATGTAATCATTTAGCAAAAGATAAAATCCTTTTCTGCCTTCTGGAGTCATGTGGTGTAAAAGGTTAGATATCCATTCATAAATGTTTAAATAATAGTAGGTAATGGTTTTATAACAATATTTGCCAATATAACCGTGCAGATTACTAAATTCCATGTCAGGCGGACAATCTTCACGGCGGCATATTACGATTATTTCGTGAATGCCTGTTGAGTGTTTTTCATTATAAATGGAAATACAGTCATAGGAATCACGAATTCTGGCAATGTCGAAATGCTTGACAGTTACTTCGATACCTGTGTGAAAAAATGTATGATAACATTTTAACAGCAAAGCAGATATTTTTTGTGGTGTGTTTCCGGCATCCGGGATTTGGGTAATCAGTTCATAGCAAAGATGGTATAAATAGTCAGGGTCTTCAGAAGGCTCTGTTTCTACACGAAGCGCAGTCAGGGAATCAGCATATGTTATCAGTCTGCGCAATAATGATGTGCCAATATCGTTGACTTTATTTTCGGAGTTATCATCATCGGTTTCCATATAATTTACTAAGTGAACGACTTCCCTGGCAACATCGGAAGGGCGGCGCTGGGCAGCCCATGTCATATCCAGACCGACAGTTGCTTTTGCTACATTTAAAGGTCCTGATTTGCGATGAGGGATATTTTTTTCAACTAGAAATTCTTTTATAGGATCTTCATAAATCGCACGGGGATTGCAATCATATAATCTTGTAGAAGCTCTAAATGTAGTATCCAGGCGCATGGCTATGACAACTACTAATAATATTTCCCGAAATCCCCATGCAGTAGTAGAAAATAATTTATCGAGTGAATCTTTATAGGCTGATTCATCAATTTCAGCGCCGTTTTTGATTGCACGGATATATAAAGCATCTAAAATTTGACGAATTTTTTCATTTCTTTCATCAACTGTACTCATAAAGGTTATCTCCTATTTGTATAAGTGAAATTCATTTTTTGTAAGCCCCATATCTAAGGCGCGATACATATATCGAGCAGCAATAGAGGAATATGGATT